>CAZUYY010000378.1:0-3379 GCA_964624935.1 uncultured Prolixibacteraceae bacterium | reverse complement strand
TTATCTTTCACAAGAGCCATGGAGGCATTAAAACTATAGCCTGTCCGTGGAACAAATCCAACCATAGTCGCACCTTTTTTCTTTAGGCGATCGTAAAGAATACCCATCGCATCGACAAAAGAATCTGTATAGGTACTTTGATCTCCCAGACCGAAAAGGGCTATTTTCTTCCCTGAGAAATTCACCTGTTCAAGAATCTCCATGAAATCCTCAAAATCATCCTGCAGATCGCTTACACCCCAGGTAGATACCCCGAAGATCAGGTTCTTGTATTTTTCAATATCTGTTAACTCTGTGGTGTCTACATTGTAAACATCTGCATTTTCCTCACCAAAGGCCTGCCGGATTAGGTTTGCAACTTTTTCAGTGTTCCCGGTCGTTGAGCCGTAAAATATCCCGATATTTGCCATGTCTTCCAGAATGTTATATGTTATAATCCTTAATTATCAGTTATTTTGCAGAAGCCAAAAGCCAAAAATAGGAAATTTTCGATGAAGAACATCAACCTGAGCGAGAAACTTATCCTCTATTTCCTTCTTCTCGGATTGGGAACTATCTTTATCATCAGTATCTTTTCCTATTACAGTACACAGGAGGCTTTGATGAACCGCACCTTTGATCAGCTTACCTCATTAAGGATCGCTAAAAAAAATCAGGTCGAGATTTTCTTCAGGGATAGGATCAAAGAAGTGATCCTGCTTTCAGGGTCGGATGAAACAAGGAAAATAGCTAAACTGCAGGATAAAAACCCGGATAAGGACTATAAAAAAGAATTGGCTGATTATATGGAAAAGTATAAATCGCTTACCAGTTACTTTACCAGTTTAATGATCTTGTCAAATAACAACAAATATGTAAAAGGATTTACTGCAGATACTACAATCGAATCGGGTACGAGGGAAATTCTGGCGACGGAAAACCATCAGCCTGATCCAATAATCAAATCTATACCGGTAGTCATTCATGACGAGGTAATGGATCGTTCATCCGGTAAAGTCAAAATGATCATGGAAGCCCCCATATTCAATACTGAAAATAAGGCAACCGGTTATATAATCCTTGAATTGCCTGAAGATCAGATTAACATCATTATGTTGAACAACGATCCGAACAGTGGGTTGGGAATGACAGGTGAAACCTATCTTGTGGGAAGTGATTTTAAGATGAGATCAAGTTCGCGTTTCATCCGCAATTCCATACTGAGAACCACGGTGCATACGCGTCCCATGTTGTTTGCAATCCGGGGAGAAGAAGGTCATACGACTACCCGTGATTACCGGTATATCCCGGTCTTATCATCGTACAGCAGCGTGAAAATTCCGGGACTGAACTGGTTCATCCTTGCCGAAATCGATCTGAAAGAAGCCATGGTACCCATTTACAGGATGCGAAACAGTATCTTGCTCTTGAGTACGCTTATTTCTGTCGCCTTTTTTATTTTTGTGCTTATAATCTCCAAACGGATAACCCGCCCTATTAACCAGTTAAAAGAAGCGGCACTTAAAGTCGGCAAAGGTCAGTATGATATTGATATCCCGGTAAGGTCGAACGATGAGATCGGTTCGTTGACTCAGGCATTTAATTCAATGTCTGTACAGATAAAAGAAAAAACCCGCGAATTACAATCTGAACGGTCAGGAAGGTTACGCTCCGTGATCGATGCCGAAGAAAAGGAAAGACAGCGGTTATCGAGGGAGATACACGACGGCATAGGGCAATCGCTGATCGCACATAAACTTAGACTCGAGAGTCTTCTTTATTTGAATGATCCGGAGATCAAAAATCAGATCAGAGTGTTGAAAGACCAGTTTAATGTAACAATCGATGAAGTCAGGAGAAACTCCAACAACCTGATGCCATCGGTGCTTGAAGTTTTCGGGATAACATTGGCACTAAAGAACCTCTGTGAAGAAACAGAAAAACATGGTTTCCTTGAAATACTTTTTCAATCGACAGGCGAACTGGAAGAGATCAACACGAAAACAAAAACCTACCTTTACAGGATAGCACAAGAGGCCCTTAACAACATCCTGAAGCATTCAGGAGCTAAAGAAGTCACTTTTACATTGTCCAGATCTAAAGATATCATTAATTTTATTCTCCGGGACGACGGGAAAGGATTTGATGTGGAAGATGCTGCCTATGAGAAAGGCAATGGTCTGCATAACATGCGCGAGCGGGTGGCACTGATGCAGGGGACCATCAACATTCTTTCATCACCGGGAGAAGGAACGACACTGATCATTAACGTACCTGTACAATAAAAACATGGAAAAGATCAAGATTATATTGGTTGACGATCATCAACTGGTGAGGGATGGGATCAAAGCCTTGCTCACGGGTGTTCCCGATATTCATATCATCGGCGAAGCTTCCGGGGCTGCCGAATTATTCTCTGAACTTCAGAACCTGAAACCTGACCTCCTGATCATGGACATTTCCCTGCCTGAGATCTCGGGAATTGAACTTACAAAAAAAATCTGCAATGAATATTCAGGTATCAACGTATTGATCCTTTCCATGTACAACAGTGAAGAGTTTATCTTCAATTCCCTTAAAGCCGGAGCCAAAGGTTATCTTCCAAAGAACACCTCACGGGAAGAACTCCTGGAGGCCATCTATACCATTAACAGGGGGGAAGAATTTTTCAGCGAATCGATCTCGAAAGTAATGTTGAAAAGCTATATTAAAAGGGCCACTGATGAGGACCTGCCTGCAGACAAGACTCATGCGATACTTACCAGCCGTGAAATTGAAATTCTGAAGTTGTATGTTGAAGGATTGATAAACAAAGAGATCAGTGACAAGCTCGACATCAGCATCCGTACGGTGGAAACACATAAAAATCACATTATGAGGAAGCTGGGGTTAAAATCGACGGTTGAGCTGGTAAAATTTGCGATAAGGAATAAAATCGCCGAGATCTGATCTTTTTTCGTGCCATGCTGGTCATCTCCTTTCAGGGAATACGTGTTTCACGTAATTACCATTTCATTCCACTTATTTAAATGTCAGTAAATTACAGGATTGTACACTATTTTTATTGTGTGTAAAATTGTGGCTCTCAATCTGCGTAGACACAATTCTGCCCCAATGAATGATAGAGCACAAGCATTCAGGTTTATTATGGCTGCACTTCTTGTTTCAATTCTTGTTATTCCTTGTTTTGCTCAGACTGAAGATGCCGGTCAAAATGAAAAAGGTTCTTCAAATCCTGTCCAGTTCAATGCGGGAGCCGACCTTGTGAGCCGCTATATATGGCGTGGAAAGGATTATGGAAACTCACCGGCCATTCAGCCAAATCTTTCATTTTCCTATACCGGACTTAAAATCGGGATATGGGGTTCTTACTGTTTCGTTTACCGCGAAAATTCAGGTA
>CAZUYY010000377.1:0-3379 GCA_964624935.1 uncultured Prolixibacteraceae bacterium | reverse complement strand
AGTGAGAGTGAAATGTACCCAGGAACCTGATCTTGCCAATTGGGAAAAGTTTCTCTATAAGCTGAAGAATCCGAATAAAGAAGTAACGATAGGACTTGTCGGGAAATATGTGGAGTTGAGGGATGCTTATAAATCCATTAATGAATCTTTTATCCATGCAGGCGCTGTAAATGAGTGCAAAGTAAATGTAAGAACGATTCACTCAGAATCGATCAATGATACAAATGTAGCTGAGAAGCTGGCAGGGCTGAGCGGGATCCTTGTCGCTCCCGGATTTGGTCACAGGGGGATTGAAGGTAAGATAACTGCCATCCGGTATGTCAGGGAACACGAAATCCCGTTCTTTGGTATCTGCCTTGGGATGCAATGCGCTGTGGTTGAATTCGGAAGAAATGTTCTTGGAATAGCCGGAGCCAATTCTACTGAATTTGATAAGGATGCTCCCTATCCGGTGATCGATATGATGGAGATGCAGAAAAAGATCGCAGGCCTCGGCGGAACCATGCGGCTGGGAGCCTATCCATGCAGACTAAAAAGAGGATCGAAAATTCATGAGATTTACAAGATGGATGACATTTCCGAACGGCATCGCCACCGCTATGAATTCAATAACGCCTACCTTGACCAGTATCAGAAAGCAGGATTTTTACCGGTAGGCATAAATGAAAAAGATAATCTTGTCGAGATCGTCGAGCTGAAAGGACATCCATGGTTTATAGGGGTACAGTTCCATCCCGAATTCAGAAGCACCGTTGCAAATCCTCACCCCCTGTTTGTGGCATTTGTCAAAGCGGCCATCGATTATGATGCACGACAGAAGAAAAGCAAAGGACCCCACCCCCTGACCCCCTCCCCCAAGAGGGAGGGGGAATGACCCCAATGACCCCACCCCCTAACCCCCTCCCCCAAGAGGGAGGGGGAATGACCCACAAAAAAAATACTTAAAATCATATTACTTTTTTCATTTCAGCGGATTAATACACAGCATTTACTCATCCATAACCCCCCTCCCTCTTGGGGGAGGGGGGCAGGGGGGTGGGGTTTAGCACCTCAGAAAATGAATTAGCCCTTTAGTATCCGCAGTATCTTTTCGTATTGACTTTTCCAGTATCTTTGCACACCAAATCATTTAAACCACTAAATCAGGCTATAACCGTTTTGTAAATTATCAATAGTATCTTTAATTCATGAATAACAAGAACACCATTATCGGTCTCCTTTTGATTTTCGGGATCTTCGTCGTCTATAGCTTGCTGATGACTCCCTCAAAAAAAGAGTTGGAGGCTCAGAAACGAAAGTACGATTCACTCGCTTACATCCAAAACCAGAAGCGTGAGGCTATAATTGCTGCAGAGGCACGCAAAATGGCCATTGAACAGGCAGGAACGAAGCTGAAGGCCGTCTCCGGAAATCCGAATGACAGTATAAAAGCCGTACGTGAAGTATTGAAAGAGCAAATGAGTGTCTTTGCCGGCTCGGCATCAGGTAAACAAGAATCTTATACGGTTGAAAGCGATGTTCTGAAGCTCAGGATCTCCTCGAAAGGAGGGAAGATAGATTATGTGGAGTTGAAAAAGTACAAGGCATGGGATGGTAAGCCTCTGATCTTAATGGATGATGACTCCCTGCATTTCGGATTTCATTTCTTTGTGAACAACCGGGATATCTATACTGATAAATTATTTTTTAAACCTGTATTAACAGGAAAGAATAATGCGACATCCCTGACAGTATCAGGGAAAGATTCATTGCAATTTGCGATGCGGCTTTATGTGGATGCGTCTGATACTGCTTTGGATCCTTCAAAATATATAGAATTCGTTTATACCATCAAGGGCAATCAGTATATGCTGGGCTTTCATTTGAATTTTAACGGAATGAAGGATGTTTTTGACCCGGGAACACAGTTCCTTGTTTTAAACTGGGAGGATAACCTTAATCGCCAGGAAAAGAGTCTCAAGATGGAGCGGATGAATTCCACCATATATTACAAGTTCTTCGAGGATAAAGTGGATTATCTCACAGAAACCAAAGATCAGACAAAAGACCTGAAAAATGAACGGGTCAAATGGATCTCTTTCAAACAGCAGTTCTTCTCTTCTACACTGATTGCCGGTAACTTTTTCACCGATCCGAGAATAACAACCAAAACCTTGCCAAGGGATAACAGGTACATGCGCTCAATGTCGGCGGAAATGGGAATTCCCTTTTCACCTTCTGACAACAGTCCCATTCCCATTACGATGTACTTTGGGCCGAACAAGTTCTACGCTTTGAAATCTTTTGACCTCGGACTGGAACATCAGATCCCGCTGGGATGGAGCTTTGCTCCGATGGCATGGATCAACATATGGGCCGTGATTCCTGTGTTTACCTTCTTTGGAAATTTAGGATGGAACTATGGGATCATCATCCTCATCCTTACGATATTGTTGAAGATCGTCTTGTTTCCGATCGCATTCAAAACCTATAAATCTTCGGCCAAGATGAAGGCATTGAAACCGGATATAGAACTAATTACCAAAAAGTTCCCGAAGAAAGAAGATGCCATGAAGAAGCAACAGGCTACGATGGATCTCTATAAGCGGGCAGGTGTAAACCCGATGGCAGGCTGCATTCCATTGTTGTTGCAGATGCCTATCCTGATTGCCATGTTCCGCTTCTTCCCAAGTTCCATTGAGTTGCGCCAGCAGGCTTTCCTATGGGCCAAGGATCTTTCCTCCTACGATTCAATTTATACGTTCCCCGGCGGTTTTTCATTGCCCTGGTATGGTGACCACATCAGTCTCTTTGCATTGCTGATGACCGTCTCCAGCGTGCTCTACACCCGTATCAATGACCAGATGATGGGATCGTCCCAACAGCAGATGCCAGGCATGAAAGTCATGATGTATATGATGCCGGTCATGTTCCTTTTCTGGTTTAATGATTATTCTTCCGGATTAAGTTACTATTACCTGTTGGCTAACCTTCTCACTTTTGCACAGGTCTATATTATCCGGGGAACCATTGATGAAAAGAAACTTCATGCCCAGATAGAAGCCAACAAAAAGAAACCCGTCAAGAAAACGGGATTCCAGAAAAGGCTTGAGGATATGGCGAAGCAGAGGGGCTACCCGGTAAAAAGGTAGTCAAGAAACAGACGGAGACCTTTTTTCTTGTTTTCATCAAAAGGATATGAGATATTTTTCTCAAGGTAGGATTGACAATCTTCACCTGCCGGCAATCTCTCTTTAAAGAATTCCAGGGTTTCTTTTATGTGATTCACACCAAATTCAAGGGTATTGTTTAACTCGGTTTGCACGGGTTCTGAAAGACTTTTGATCGCCACCCATGCGGCGAAAACGAAAGGCAACGAGGTAAACCTGATCCATTCTTC
>CAZUYY010000376.1:0-3381 GCA_964624935.1 uncultured Prolixibacteraceae bacterium | reverse complement strand
ATCAGGGACATTGGGAACTCACTACTCAGATTGGTGATCCTTTACCTTGTGCCGACTTTATGTGGAATCCGGTGATCACCAACTACAGTACATCAATTGTCACTCCGATTATCAACGCATCCGCATGGACTTGTGCTGATATATATTGTGACTTTGATCTCAAGTTGGTTGACTTCCATGCCACAGGAACTGAAAAAATGGATATTGATGTGATGATTGGTGGCGTCTGGCAGAACAAGGCTGAGTTTTCCGATTCAGGCTCGTATGACTGGACTCTTAAACATGTTAGTATCCAAGCTGTATTGGGTCAGGCCTTCCAGTTACGTTTCCGTGCCAATGGCGTAAGTACAGCAAATATACTGCATTGGTATGTTGATAATATTCATATCTATGGCGTATGCAGGCCTCCTACGTTACTTACAGGACGTGAAAACCAGTTTGTCACAACTCTGACGTGGCATTCTCCGGTGTGCCCTGCAAAGTGCGGTCTCAAGACCTATATCTATGATAGCGGTACGGCAGGTGACGGTTTGAGCACTCAAACGGCCGGCACATTCCAGGAAGGGAATATTTTCCCGATCAATTCCGGCGCTTCGGGTGTAATTAAATCATTCGATATTTATTTCTCATCAAATGGTAATTCATCAACCCAATCCTGTGTTGTATATGTTTACAATACGAATCATAGTGCGGTTCTTGGTCAATCAGTTTCTTTTATGAATACTGGCGCTGCCTGGCCTGCCGTGACGGAGGATCATATAGCCTGTGCTTCTGATATTCCATACAGCGGTCCATTCTGGGCTATGGTTGATTACAGCGGTTATACCGGGTTTCCAATGAAAAACTTCGAATGTGTTGATATTACTTCAACGTTCCCCGGATATCCATTGGGACTTGGTTATGTTAATAATAATGGAACCTGGGAGACTGCACAAGCTTTCTATGCTGCAGATCCGCTGGATACTTACATGTTACGTGTAAATGTTTGTGAAAATGGAGCAAAGGACAAAGATGCTCCGGAAACAACAACGGATGTCCTGGGACAGTTGCTCAACAAGAATGTAACACCAACAGCAGACCGTAGTACTATTTTAGGTCCTCTGGCAGGTGGTACATATGTTGGAGTAGGTGTTCCTCATTCTGTTAATACTCCGGAAGCACCCGCTGGTTCACAGTTGATCGGTTACAACATTTACCGTAGAGATACTACAAGCATGGTGTATAATATGATTCATCATATCAGCACCACAGGCGACACCACGTATCAGGATGTACACCCGAACTCCACCGAACATGGAATGTACTGGCATTATTACGTAACTGCAGTATTCCAGGATTCATTGAACCCGGGTGTTACGCTCTGTGAACCTTCTTCAGATACAATTATGATCAGCTTCCCACATGTTGGCATCAACGAACTGTCCAACACGATCTCCCTGTATCCGAATCCTGCCAACGATGCTGTGAACATTGTTTCTTCGAACGACATCAAGTCGATTGAAGTAATCAATTATGTCGGTCAGACAATTTACAAGAATAATTCTGTAAATCAGAAGATCACAAAACTGGATGTTGCCAGCTACAATGCAGGAGTGTACTTCGTGAAGATTACCACCACAGAAGGCATCAAAACATCGAAGATCACAGTGACGCACTAATCCTTAATTGGAAACTATTGAAAAAGGCCCGCTTTGGCGGGCCTTTTTTTTATCTTTGTATCCCATGATTTCAGTAAATAACCTTTCAGTCCAGTTTGGCGGAACGCCATTGTTTGATCATATTTCTTTTATCATCAATGATAGGGACAGGATCGGACTTGTGGGTAAAAACGGAGCCGGGAAATCCACCTTACTCAAGATCATAAAAGATATTCAAAAACCCGATGAAGGTGAAGTTGTCGTTCCATCCGGCAGCGCCATCGGCTATCTTCCCCAGGAAATGGTGACAGGCAGTACAAAGACTGTTGTGGAGGAAGCGATGACTGCATTTTCAGAGATACTGGAACTGAAAGCAAAGATCGAATCGCTTGAACATGATATAAAAGTTCGCACCGACTTTGATTCGGATGATTATCATGATCTCATCCGGAATCATTCTGAATCTTACGAAAGGTTTAATTTGCTGGAAGGATCATCTATCCAGACAAATACCGAACGGGTGCTTACCGGATTAGGATTTGATATTCATGAATTTACCCGGCCGATGAGTCAATTCAGCAGCGGCTGGCAAATGAGGGTTGAACTCGCCAAGATCCTGTTACGGGTTCCTGATGTGGTACTTCTCGACGAACCTACCAACCACCTGGATATCGAATCGATCGAATGGCTGGAAGATTACCTTATCAACTATAAGGGAGCTGTTGTCCTGGTATCGCACGACCGTGCCTTTCTCGATAACGTAACCAGAAGGACGGTGGAAATCTCACTGGGAAAGATCTATGATTACAAGGCAAACTATTCAGGTTATATTACCCTGCGGGAGGAACGTCTTGACAGCCAGATTGCGACCTATAATAACCAGCAACGGCAGATACGGCAGATCGAGCGCTTTGTCGAACGGTTCCGTTACAAAGCAACGAAAGCAGCACAGGTTCAGTCAAGGATCAAAATGCTGGCAAAGATCGACGAAGTGGAACTGGATGTTTTTGATGAGTCATCTATCAATTTCAGGTTTCCTAAAGCGCCACATTCAGGGAAGATCATCCTGGAAGCAAAGCATCTTGTCAAAGATTATCCACAGAAAAGAGTCCTTCAAGACCTTAATTTTACTGTGATCAAGAACGACCGGATCGCCTTTGTGGGAAAAAACGGCGAAGGGAAGACGACATTATCAAAAGTCATTGTCAGACAAACACCTCATAGCGGGGAATTGAAATACGGACAGAATGTGGTGATCGGCTATTATGCACAGGATCAATCGGATTTCCTGGATCCTGACCGTACGGTCTTTCAGACCATTGATGATATTGCTACCGGAGATATCCGTCCGAAGATCAGGACTATTCTGGGAGGATTTCTTTTCAGCGGAGATGCCATCGATAAAAAGGTGAAAGTGCTTTCAGGCGGCGAAAAGTCCAGGCTTTCCCTGGCAAAAATGCTTCTGATACCGTCAAACCTTCTTATTCTTGATGAGCCGACCAACCATCTTGACATGCATTCAAAAGATATTTTAAAGAATGCCCTCCTGCAATATGACGGGACACTCATCGTGGTCTCCCATGACCGTGATTTTCTGAAGGGACTTACCAACAGGGTGTTCGAGTTCAGGAAGGGGACGATAAAGGAATACCCGGGCGATATTTATGATTTCCTTGATGCCCGGAAGATCAGGACGCTGTCGCAACTGGAAACTGTAAAAAAAACTGCAGTCGCTGAGCCTGCT
>CAZUYY010000375.1:0-3387 GCA_964624935.1 uncultured Prolixibacteraceae bacterium | reverse complement strand
AACACTGGAAAACCCTCCTTTGGTTGTGTTTGTTACCGCTTATAGTGAATATGCTTTGGAGGGGTTCAGGGTTGATGCTATTGATTATCTGCTAAAGCCTGTCAGTTACGGCGATTTCTTAAAGTCGGCAAATAAAGTTAAAGCCTGGTTCGATGCACTTCAACGCAAACCGGCAGAAGTCACAAGCAATAAAGAATTTCTCTTTATAAAATCTGAATATAAGATACTCAGGATAAACTTTGACGATATAAAATATATCGAGGCAATGAGTGAGTACATCAGAATCCACTTGGTAAACTCTAAACCCGTGATGACGCAGCTCAGAATGAAGTCAATCGATGATCAATTGCCGGAAGATCGTTTCATGAGGGTTCACAGATCATTTATTGTCAACCTTTCAAAGATATCCGTAATAGAAAGAAACAGGATAGTTTTCGACGGGAATGTCTATATTCCTGTAAGCGAGCAGTATAAAAATAAATTTCAGGGTTACATTGATAAAAATTTTCTGACCTGATTCAGGTAACTTTAATAAACGAGTCATTATGAGCTGCTTTACATTAAAAGGGACGATCCTGACAATTATTGCCGGATTTGCATTCTTCAATGCAAATTGCCAAAGGCTTCTTCCTTTCAAACTGCAGGATACAGGACAAACGGGCATTCTCGTTAGAGGAGGGATGGATAATGAATATATGAACATTGTTGATGTTATGATACCCGGAGATACCTTTGAGATGGGTGATCATTATGGCTTTTGGGATCCTAATCATCCCAGTGATGAATTACCCATTCATAAAGTTAAAATCGATACTTTTTACATAGGACAAAATATTACAACCAATCAGCAATACCTTACATTTCTGAATTCATCTTTACTGACAGGATCCATACAGGTCACTAACAATAAAGTCCATCTTACCGGAGACACCAATACGCTGTATTACACCTATCAGTATTCCTCTTATTTTAGTATTGGCTATGATGGGAGTGCATTTTCCATTGAAGATTTCAGGTCTGATCACCCGGTGGTGGGTGTTATGTGGAAAGGAGCAGTAGCATTTTGCAATTGGCTGAGCCAGCAAAACGGTTTGCAGCAGTGTTATAATTTAATCACCTGGAATTGTGATTTTACACAAAACGGATATCGTCTGCCAACCGAAGCGGAATGGGAATTTGCCGGTCGGGGAGGGCAATACAACCCTTACTATAAATATCCCTGGGGCAACGAATTAGACACGACTAAAGCAAATTGGCCCAATTCAGGCGATCCTTACGAAACAGGGGCCTATCCTTTTACGACACCTGTCGGATTCTATGATGGAACGCTGAACCAGAAATCAGATTATAACTGGCCGGGAAGTGCAAATACCTACCAGACTTCTGATGGGGAGAATGGTTTCGGTCTTTATGATATGGCCGGCAATGTTTGGGAGTTTATAAATGATTGGTATTTAACAAATTATTATAGCATTAGTCCATATGATAATCCGGAAGGTCCGGATTCCGGATCGATTATGCCTGATGGCAAACAATACAAAGGTATGCGCGGAGGAAACTGGTACAATGGAGATATCATTGATTCCGTAAATGACGGTCATTCCCGCGTTTCGAACCGGGATCCTTCTTATTATCGTGGCCCCGGTGATCCTAATGGTCCCTGGTTTCATGTAAGCTTCCGTGTCGCCAGAAAAAATTCAATACTTAACGGGATAAATGAAATACAAGGTTCGATGCCTGAAACAATCCAGTTGGTTCAGAATTACCCTAATCCATTCAATCAGATTACAACAATTAAATATTTCGTACCCAATACCTCGCATGTTATTTTAAAGGTCAGTAATACTTTTGGCCAGGAAGTAACAAGATTGGTTGATGAGGAGAAGAGCGCGGGATGGTATCTAATTACGTGGGATGGGAACCAGGAGGAAAGCGGAGTTTACATCTGTACCTGTTCAGACGGGTCACATCAATCTGCAATAAAAATGATTCTTTTAAAATAAACCATTATAAAAACCAGGATGTCTTATGAAAAAGAAACTTTTTGTCACCGCATTGATTTTATTTGGATTTGGGTCAGGTTATTGTCAAAAGAGAACTGTCGGTTTGTTTCTGAATGATACCCTCCATTCTTTCGTCGGGTACACTTTATTTGCTCCCAAGCATGACACCATGACCTATCTGATTAATAACGAAGGAAAGAAAGTGCATGAATGGACAGCAAGCACTTATCAACCCGGTCAAACGGTCTATCTTCTTGAAAATGGAAATTTGCTCAGAACCTGTTGCCTTATGCTCCCGGGAGGACTTCAACTGGGTGGCGGCGAAGGAGGCAGGCTTGAAGAATATACCTGGAATGACAGTCTGATCTGGCAATTTAATTATGTGACAGATACTTTTACCCAGCACCATGATGTAAAATTATTACCAAACGGGAACATAATCATGTTGGTTGCGGAAAAAAGATCGCTGGCGCAGGTTCTTGCTGCAGGATTTAATCCGAATGAACTCTCACCGGATATATTTAATTTTGGATATATGGCTCCCGATTGTATCATAGAGATACAGCCGACGCCACCTTCCGGAGCGAATATCGTATGGCAATGGCATGTATGGGATCATCTGATCCAGGATTATGATCCCACAAAAGCAAATTATGGTGTGGTCAGTGCCCATCCCGAACTGATTGATTGCGCCGGCGATCACAGGCAATTACCTTTGTTCTGGAATCACATGAATTGTATTGACTATAATCCCGCCTTTGATGAGATCGCTGTAAGCGTCAGAGGGAACAGCGAAATGTGGGTAATTGACCATAGCACCACAACTGCCGAGTCAGCAAGTCATTCAGGTGGAGTGCATGGAAAAGGCGGTGATCTATTGTACCGCTGGGGAAATCCTTTAACCTATGGCAGAGGAACAAATAATAATCAGATATATGATGAACAGCACGATGTTGAATGGGTTCATCCGGATTGCCCGGGAGCCGGCAATTTCACATGTTTTAATAATGGTTTGATCTGGGGATATTCATCTATAGAAGAAATAACGCCTCCGGTGGATGGTAACGGAAATTATACGTTAGTTCCCGATTCTGCCTATGGTCCGAAATCGCTGACCTGGATGTATGAGGCGACTCCTCCTGATTCACTTTATGCAAGTGATATCTCCGGTGCACAACGGTTACAGAATGGGAATACATTGATCGATTATGGTACTCTGGGAACATTTTTTGAAGTCACACCAGCCGGGCTTGTTGTTTGGAAATACATCAACCCGACCACTACCCTTGGCCCCCTTTGCCAGGGAGACTCAATACCACATGATCCCACACATCCCGATGAAACATTGAATGCGGTTTTCAGGGTCTACAGGTATCCTCCCGAT
>CAZUYY010000374.1:0-3394 GCA_964624935.1 uncultured Prolixibacteraceae bacterium | reverse complement strand
CCCTCTTCTTACAATTTCACGTGGGATCTCAATCCGGATTATACTTACAATGCAAAAGATACGGATCCACCAGCTATGAAACGTAAGGTTGTACGCGGTGGTTCCTGGAAAGATGTTGCTT
The DNA here is from genome assembly GCA_964624935.1 of uncultured Prolixibacteraceae bacterium. GTDB lineage: Bacteria > Bacteroidota > Bacteroidia > Bacteroidales > FEN-979 > FEN-979. The sequence continues at coordinate 3,273 of CAZUYY010000374.1, read as the reverse complement.
ATTTCCTCAGGGTTTCAACACGTTCTTTTGAATTCCAGGATACAGCCAAATGTTACATCGGGTTTCGGACCGTTCAACCATTCCTTGGCAGACAAAAAGATGATAATCCTTCCCGTGCTTCTCATGTTTACAATTAAAATGAGAAAAAGATATTGTTAGAATCAATCATAAACTTAAACCAAACTAATTATCATTATGGGCTTAAATGCATTCGTCAGGACAAGACAGTATCGTAACTTTATGGCCAAACTTTACGGTTGGGGCGCTTCTGTTGTTATCATTGGTGCACTCTTTAAGATTAATCATTATCCGGGTGCCGATTACATGTTGATCGTCGGTCTTGGTACCGAGTCATGTATTTTCTTTTTCTCCGCCTTTGAACCGCCACACGTTGATCCTGACTGGAGTCTTGTATACCCGCAATTAGCAGGTCTCGGCTCTAAGGGATCAAATGAACCTGAATTAGGAGGTAGTGAAACCGAGGAACTGGATAAAATGCTTGAAAAAGCCAAGATCGGCCCAGAGTTGATCGAAAGCCTTGGTGCGGGGTTGAGAAGCCTGACAGATACCACGGCCAAGCTTTCAGATGTTAGTAAAGCAGCCGTTGCAAATGACAACTTTGTTTCTACAATGAAGACAGCAACCGATTCAGTTTCAATACTGAATGAATCTTATAAAAAAACGGCAAAAACGCTTGACCAGAATTCTATCGCTTCAGAAGAACAACTTAACAATATACAGTCTGTTTCCAAGAATGCAGCGAACCTATCGCATGCTTATACACAGGCGTCTGATGCTATCAAAGATGAGATATCCCTGAACAAGGAGTTCTCAGCCAGCATTATCAATGCTACTATGACCTCTAAAAAATTTGTTGAGAAATACAACGAATCTGCTGACTTGCTTTCCAAGACATCGGAAGCTCTTCACGCTTCCACTCAGGAAGAGACCAATTATAACAAACAGCTGCAAAAGATCTCTACCAACCTGTCGGCACTTAATGCTTTGTATGAACTTCACCTACAAGGTTCTAATGAGCAGCTGGAATCCACGGACAAGGTTAATGAAACCTTAAACAGACTGACTACTCAACTGAATGAATCCATTGAGAAAACATCAGAATTCAAACAGGAAGTTGAAGCATTCTCCAAAAACATTGCTGCTCTCAACAAAGTTTATGGGAATATGCTTTCTGCTATGAACATAGGCAACCGCTAATCAGGGGAATAATTTGTTAAATCCTAAAAATACTAATACTAAATAACAGACTAGATGGCTGGATATAAGGAGACCCCGAGGCAAAAGATGATCGGTATGATGTATCTCGTCCTCACGGCGTTGCTCGCTTTGAATGTTTCGAAACAAATCCTGGATGCTTTCATTGTTGTAAATGAAAGTATGGAAACCACCAATCAAAATTTTTCGAAGAAGCTGGAATCTACGATCAGTAACTTTAAAATTCAATATGACCTTAACCCCAATAAGGTTGGCCCGTATTGGGAAAAAGCCAAACAGGCACATCTTCTTTCAACAAATTTGGCAGCATATATTGACAGTATAAAAACCACGGTTATAAAAATAACTGATCGTATCGACACTTATAATGAAGCCAAGAATATTAACCTGAAAGATGTAAAAGCTATCGATAATTTTGACCGTACCACGAATTATTTTATCGCAGGATCTCATGATGGATCGGCCGGTGTGGCACGGAAATTAAAGAACAGAATTGATGAATACAAGCAAAAGATGTACGAGCTTGTCGACCCCAAGTACCGGAGTGAAATCAGAATCGGACTGGAAACCAAGGGACCATACTATGATATGGATAAAAAGAAACAACCATGGGAAATTTACAATTTTTACCATACCATACTCGCTGCAGATGTGACGATATTAAATAAAATCAAAGCTGAAGTTTATAACGCAGAGTTTGATGTAACTAACTACCTGCTTTCTTCCATTACAGCAAAAGACTTCAAATATGATAAAATCGACGCAAGGGTTATCCCGAAAAGCAGTTATGTTTTTATGGGGGAAGATTACCAGGCAGAAATAGTTGTTGCAGCTTATGATACAAAAGCCAAACCGAACGTAAGATATACACTGGGGGTTGATTCACTGACCGATGCAGGTTATCGTACAGCAACACCGCTGGAGGGAACCAACGGAACTGTGACATTAAAACTTCCCGGAAGTGCTGAAGGATTGAAGAAATTTGCCGGTATCATTAAAATTGTTTCACCACTCGGCGATACCATGGTGTACCATTTTCATGACGAGTTTATTGTTGCAAAACCTGGATTGACCATTTCTCCCTCTAAAATGAACGTATTTTATATTGGTGTCGACAACCCTGTTGATATATCAGTACCGGGTGGTCCCGAAAAAATCATCCCTTCAATCTCTGTCGGGCAAATCAGACCGGATGGGCAGCAATGGGTCGTATCAGGACTCCCGAATGGCGTTAAAGAAGCCATTGTCTCTGTTAATGCTGTTTTTTCAGGAAAGACAAAGTCGATGGGTTCAAGCACCTTCCGATTAAAGAAGATACCTATCTTCAATGCTTTGATCGACCGGAATCCTGAGGGTGGGGTCATCTCAAGGAGCGATATTCCTGTAGGCCTCATTCAAACTGAAAAGCCCGTTGGATTTGATTTTGATCTTTCTTACAGGGTCACATCTTTTGTTTGCGTTTCCAATGTCAGTGGAGAACTTTCTGAGAATAAAATTACTGGAAACAGACTTCCCGAAGATATCCTTGAAAAGATCAAAAGAGCCAAGAAAGGCAGTCGTATTTGGATTGAAGACATCATGGCCGTCGGACCCGGAGGTGAACAGCAATTGAAAAATATAAGCTATAAATTCAAATAAATCCATATTAACTCATTCTAATAAGGGAGGATTTATGAACACTTTTTTGAAATGCGTGGTTTTCATTGCATTTGCAATGATCGCTGCAAGCGGTTACTCCCAGGTGTTGGACACAGGACCCAGGGATGGAATTTATGATAAGACCGCTATCCAGCAGATGACACCGATCCCTTATGTGCCTTTGCGTGAAGCAGATGTTGTCTGGTCCAGAAGGATCTGGAGGGAAATCAATATGAAAGAAAAATTTAACCAGCCCTTCTATTATCCTGAAACTCCACAGGGAACATGGAAGAGTTTTATGCAGATCGTTCTGGATAACCTGAAAGAAGGCGCCATTACTGCTTATCAGGATGATAAATTCATACTGCCAATAACTTATAATGAGATAATGAAGCAATC
>CAZUYY010000373.1:0-3397 GCA_964624935.1 uncultured Prolixibacteraceae bacterium | reverse complement strand
AAGGGTTCGGCTGTTCGCCGATTAAAGTGGCACGTGAGCTGGGTTCAGAACGTCGCGAGACAGTTCGGTCCCTATCTGTTGTGGGCGTTGGAAGTTTGAGGGCACCTGACTCTAGTACGAGAGGACCGAGTTGGACAGACCGCTAGTGCATCTGTTGTGGCGCCAGCTGCATCGCAGAGTAGCTACGTCTGGATGAGATAAGTGCTGAAAGCATCTAAGTACGAAACTCAGCCCAAGATGAGACTTCCTTTAAGGGTCGTGATAGATCATCACGTTGATAGGATACAGGTGTAAAGGCAGTAATGCCAAAGCCGAGTATTACTAATTACCCGTAAGCTTTCTTCTAATACAGTGCTAACCTGCTGAACAAACCGTTGTATTTTCTTTCTCTTATATGTCAAATCTTATTCGTAAGGGCATAAACTTTTATACCTTACAGAAGATCTTACGGTGACTATAGCGGTGGTGATCACCTCTTCCCATTCCGAACAGAGAAGTTAAGCCCACCCGCGCAGATGGTACTGCACTACAATGCGGAAGAGTATGTCGTCGCCGATCTTTTTTAAATCCTCCCGAATTTACGGGGGGATTTTTTTTATCCTTTTCCCAATCATCATCAGGATATATTATTACCTTTACTCCTCCTTTTCTTACCGGTAAATGCTGAGATATATTCATCGTCCCGTTTTTTTTACCTTGTTGCTCCTTGTTGCCATTCATTCATCAGGAGCGATTGCTGATTCTGCAAAACTTAGAAAAGATTCAACCAAAGTTTCGTATTTCTTTAACGACTTTGAAAAATTCGGAGCCCTCAATCTCCATTCTTTAGATACTGCGATAACCGGTTACCAGAATTATGACCCTTTGCTGAAACAATCTCCCTTTCATGCGACGCAGGGCAACATAGGTCAGGCTTCACGAAATCTTATCCTATACCCTTTTCTAACCAATGCCGGTTTTGATTATGGAATTCATTCCTTTGATCCTTACCTGTTTCAAAATGACAGTGTAAAATACTATAAGGTGCTTAAAACCTTTACAGAACTCCGCTACGAACAAGGGCCTCAAAAGGAAATCTTCTTCGATGCTGTATTCAGCCGAAATTTATACCGGAGCCTTAACCTCGGTTTCGACTTCCGGGTAATGAATGCTCCAGGAGCATATTTAAGGCAACGTTCAAACCATATCAATTTTGTGGGAACACTTCAGTACTTTACGAAAAACAAACGATATGGCGTCATTGCAAATTTTATTTTTAACCGTCTTGCCATTAGCGAAAACGGTGGTATCCAATACGACAGCATCTTTGAACAGAACCTGGAAACAAACAGACAGATCTTTGCCATCAAACTTGATCAGGCGGAAAACAGGGTTCGCGAAAACGGATTTTTTATGAAACACTACCTGGATCTTTCCCGTCATCCGAAAAATTCAAAAGATTCCGCGTTCCAGTCGCAGAAACATTTCGAGCTCGGAAAATTGGTTTATACCTTCCAGTACGACCGGCAAGTTCTGAATTATATTGACAATGATGCGAAATCAACAGGGTTCTACCAAAATTTTTTCAGAGATAGTATCATGTCATATGATTCAACGACCATTACCCGAATAGTAAATGAACTCTCTTGGAGCAACCCAAGTTACAAACCAAATAAAAAGTTCAGACTTCTACAGATCGAAGCACATATAAAACAACAATATGTAGAAGTAACAAATATTTCCAGACAGGAATATGCGGAAATCAAAGATAGTATTGTGAGAAGATTTTTTATTCAATATATCCCATCTGCCGCAATTTCATTTCATCCCTATTCAAGTTTATTCTTATCGGCTCATGGCGATTATGTTCTCGGAGATTATAATGGGGGCGATATGAGTCTCAGGGTAAACCTTAGTCAGACTCTCGGGAACCCGGAAGGCAAAAATGGAGGGACGATTTCCCTGAAAGGAGATTATGCTTTACAGAAACCCGGATGGTTCTACGAACAATATTCAGGAAACAATTTCAGATGGGATACCACTTTGGAAAAACAAAGTCTGATCTCAGCATGCTTTGAATATGCATTGCGGAATATTTTCACAGCAGGCGTCAATATTAGCAGGATAGATCATTATGTGTATCTTGATTCAACCATCCGTCCTTCACAATACAACAAGGAATTCGGTTATATATACAGTTATCTTAACGGGAATCTGGATATCGGGCGTATCCGGTTTGCCGGACAGTTTGCCTACCAGACTATCCAGGGAACCAGCGTTTTAAGATTACCCGCATTCCTTGGGAACCTGACTGTTTATTATACCCAGCCTTTGTTTCACAGAGGTGCAATTTTACAACCCGGACTGAATTTTAATTACAATACGTCATATTACGCTGATAATTATATGCCTGCCCTCAGATCTTATTATCTTCAGCATAATAAGGAAGTGGGGAATTACATTTATATGAATGTCTTTATAAATATCAAAATTCAACGTGCCCGTTTTTTTGTCGAGTATTCTCATTTCAATGCAGCTTTCATGGGACGTACTTATTACACGGTGCCCTCCTATCCTATGCAAGATGCAGCATTCCGATTCGGCATTTCCTGGAGGTTTCATGATTAAGGAAGGTGAATAAAAGGGTAACCATCAGATCTTAAATTAGTTTATTAAAATATACTATTATGATTGAGGAAGAAAAAATCCGGAATCTACAGGTAATCAGGGTTGCCGAAGAAATGATGACTGCCGCCCGGACAGCCCCAAAAGCAAGAGGGGTTGACAACATGATAATATCAATGGCCGTCGGAGAAGAGATTGAATTGATTGCTAAAAAGATGGAAGAGATCGGCAAAAGGCCTGACGGAACACCGTCCTTTATCAGGGATGCGGATAATATCCGAAAAACACAGGCCATCGTATTGCTTGGAACCAGGATCCAATCTCAAGGGTTGAAGCTCTGCGGTCGCTGTGGGTTTCCTGATTGCACTGAAAAAGACAAACATCCTGGTTTCCCTTGCACATTCAATACGGGAGATCTGGGGATTGCCATCGGTTCAGCCGTCAGTGTAGCCATGGACCACAGGGTCGATAACCGAGTGATGTACACTATCGGGCAGGCTTTACTGGAAATGAAATTTCTTGGTGAAGAAGTGAAAATTGCATTTGGAATCCCGCTTTCCGTCAGTGCAAAGAATCCATTCTTTGACAGGTAGAGGATTGGCCTCTTTTAATCATCAGAACCACATCCCCGGCCCCTGGATCAAGTCTAGAGTGTAAAGTGCAAAATGTAAAGCCCTACTCCCTTCACCAAGAGGGAGGGGAGTTTTAGGAATCATACAAATAATAATTTTATGGAAAAGAGAAAATTCGGAAAAACAGGAATTGAAGTCTCAGTACTTGGCTTCGGAGCCAT
>CAZUYY010000372.1:0-3397 GCA_964624935.1 uncultured Prolixibacteraceae bacterium | reverse complement strand
AAGAGGGAGGGGAGAAGGACCCCACCCCCGGCCCCTCCCCCAAGAGGGAGGGGAGAAGGACCCCACCCCCGGCCCCTCCCCCAAGAGGGAGGGGAGGGGAGGTAAGACAAACAACCAATAACAAAAACCAACTATGCGTGAACAAGCCTCAATTTTGATCATTTATACCGGAGGGACCATTGGGATGGTGCAGGAGCCGAAGACGTGCGTGCTGACGCCATTGACCTTTGAGAATCTTTACAAGTATTTGCCGGTGCTGGAGAATTTTCATTATCACTTTGACTTTTATACTTTCAAGCCATTGCTTGATTCTTCGAATATGAGTCCTGCGTTCTGGGTTGAGCTGGCAAAGGTGATTGAAGAGAATTATGAAACTTTCGACTGCTTTGTCGTGCTGCATGGTACCGATACCATGGCTTATACCGCGTCGGCGCTAAGCTTTATGTTAGAGAATCTCAACAAGCCGGTCATACTTACGGGGTCGCAGCTTCCGATCGGGAGGGTGAGGACGGACGGGCGGGAAACTTTCATCAATTCCATCGAGATTGCCGCGGCGAGCGAGCAGGATACGCCGCTGGTGCCGGAAGTGGCTATATGTTTTGACAACAGGCTATACCGGGGCAACCGGACGACAAAGTTCAATGCAGAACATTTCGGCGCTTTTGTCTCGGGCAATTACCCCGTTTTAGCCGATGTGGGAGTGAATATCCGGTACCATCACGAATGGATCCTGAAGCCCAACTTCCGGAAGCTGAAAGTTCACAAGGAGCTGGATTCAAACATTGCCATATTGAAGCTATTTCCGGGAATCAACGAGAACAGTGTACGGTGTATGCTGGCGACCAAGGGGCTTAAGGCGGTGATCCTGGAGACGTTTGGAGCGGGCAATGCCCCGACGGTGGCGTGGTTTTTAGGCCTGCTGAAAGAAGCAGCCGAAAAGGGGATCATTTTGTTCAATGTAACGCAGTGCAGCGGAGGGACGGTGGAGATCGGGAAATATGAGACCAGCGCGGAGCTGGGGAAGATCGGGGTGATCGGAGGATATGACATTACCACGGAATCGGCTGTGACGAAGCTGATGTACCTGTTGGGCTGCGGCCTTCCGAAGGAAGAGGTGGAGCGGCTTTTGCAGGTCTCGTTGCGCGGGGAGATGACGGTGTGAGGATTGAATAATTTTAGTACCTTTGCAATCGTTTTGGAGAGATGGCCGAGCTGGTCGAAGGCGCACGCCTGGAAAGTGTGTAATCGTCAAAAGCGGTTCATGGGTTCGAATCCCATTCTCTCCGCAGGAATAACTGGCAACAAGAAGAAAACCACCGGGAAAGCTGATATTTCGGTGGTTTTTTATTATTAGCAAGTTTGATACCTAATAAAATTTTATGTATATTTACCGGGCACAATACTATAACTGATTATCTTCCCGGATATCATGTTAGTATGATCCGGATTCAATAGAGAAAAACCCGACCGGATGAAAGCCAGACTTATATTTTGCTTTCTTTTCATAATTACTGTCTGTGTTACCGGACAGACTTTAATTGGCATTAAGACAGGCATAAATCTGACAGACTACCGGGATACGAAGATTGATGAAACGTTCTATGGTACTCCGTCTTATGCCTTTGGAGTTGATATAAAAGGGAGAAAAGACAAAGGAAGATCAACAGCTATTCATATCGGAACATCTGTCGAGTATCTACGGAATTCCTTTAACTGGAACGGGCCAAATAATTCCGGGGCTTTGGGTGACCAGACATCCAGCGGGCTGAATGTGCATTATACTGTCGAATGGCTGCGGTTATCTCTTTATCCCGAGCTTGTATGGGGAAGACGATTCCAGGTGAATTTTAATTTTTCCCCTTTTGTAAGCTTTAAAATTCATGCATCAAAGAATGGTACCAGTTGGACTACTGATGCTCAGGGTCGTACAACTACCCAGATTGAAACCGGTTCAGCAGCAGACGATTTTTATAAAATTGATGTTGGCTTCAGGGAAGAACTGGGATTCAGCTATAAAGTATTGCCCTGGCTGGCGCTGTCTCTTGAAGAGAATTATAGCTTGGGAATAGCCACGGTTAATAAAGTTACCGAAGAATTTTTGAAAACGAAAAGCTTATGTGTTTTCTTTTGTACTTCTTTTATCATCCCAACGAAGAAACTAAAAAATGCCGGGAAAGAAAACCATCCTCCCCGGCAAAGCACAAATTAAGACAGGAAATTATAATAAACCAGTACCTTATAAGTACCGGGCATTTTTATTGTTCACAAACCAATGCACCGCTTGCAGTAAGAACAACCCTTTCATGGAGCCTACGCTGGTTGACGTAAACAGCATAATTCAGGCTGCTGTCGGCAAGGGTGAGCTTATCGGACATATAACACTGGTGAAGATTTCCAAAATTGGTCGAGATATAATTCTTTACAGCTTGAGGAATGTTCATATACATGACCCTTTGTGCCACCAGGATGTAATCACTGGACTTATCAAAATAGAGGATAAGATCTTCGGGAGGACGTGTTGCTGGTTTTCTTATCATGACTTCAATGATATCTCCGTTCGGGCAAACGGTGTCGGTTTCTGCATGCCATATTACGAAGGCCGGATAATTCGTGGTCACGAAAGATTTTATGGTACCGGATAAGGAGTCAATATTTATCCAGTTGTGCGGGCAGCCATGCCAGGGATGTCCGTGATGAAGTGAGTCGCCTCCGGGGAACGGAAAAGGTCCACCGTGACAAAAATCCTCACCATCGCCAAGAAAATTACCATTCCCATCGAAAGCAAGTTCTTCTTCAGTGGAAAGCAGAACAATGTATTTTGCTTTACTGTTACTTAACAGGGCGGCTGAATAAATCGTCGCATCAGGAAAGTTGTCACTTACATAAGTCGTAACCGTAGCAGGCAGCTCCGCTGCACTCATTGTGGTGGATCCGACATTCGTCGAGCTTTGCAGTCCGTTATTACTTGAATTCTCCTTATTACAGGAATAGAACGCCAGCATGGAGATTACCATTATCATTAATACTGCAATCTTTTTCATATTGATTTGGATTTTTTGGTTCATAGGTGATTAAGGGTAATACACATAAATGTTGTTTCACCCTTAGACCTACTGTTATTTTTTTTTTACCGCAAAGAACCCCACCCCCGGCCCCTCCCCCAAGAGGGAGGGGAGTTGAGACAATTATTGTTCTTGTTCATCAAATTGTTCTACTGTATCCGCCGGCATAGGTTCTTTGGTTTTTAATAGAAGCTTTGCGGGGCCTTTCAGAGTGACATCGGGATCAAGCTTATCAAATTCTTCCTGGGTGATGAGTCCTTTGTTCAGCATTTTTCCTGACAAGAGGTGATAAAAGTCTTTCTGCGATTGCCGCAGGTGGCCCGTTTCGTCGAATG
>CAZUYY010000371.1:0-3414 GCA_964624935.1 uncultured Prolixibacteraceae bacterium | reverse complement strand
GTCTATATCTTGCACCTGATCAGTGATAGTGGAACAACCAATGAAAAGATCGTATTGAATTAACTATTTTGATTCCGCCTCTCTTGCCTGCTGGAAAATCAGCTAAAATGACAGCAGGCAGGAGATTTGGAATCTCAAAAATCAAACTAACCAGGATGTCCCATCGTTTGATTTTCTTTCTCTCTCTTTTAATGACTTCTCAAGGTATTTTTGCAAGAAAGGTGCCGATTGAAGATGCGAAACAAATTGCACTTCAATTTTATACTGAGCGGGTTAATCAGAAACCTTCAACAAATCATCCTCTTTTTAATATATCCGGATCTTTCGTTGTAAGCAATGAAGGCCTGCCCGTTTATTACATTTTTAATATCAATGAGAAAGGATTTGTAATCGTATCTGCGGATGATGCCATTACACCAGTTCTTGCGTATTCATTTGAAGGAATTTATTCTGAAGAAAATCCGGCGCCACAATTTACAGCCTGGATGGGACAGTATGCACGTCAGATCAATTTCGCACAAAAGACAAATGCAAATCCATTCCCTTCAACTATTGCTGCATGGAACCATTTGCTCAATAACGGTCCTTCTTCATTTTCACCAGGAAAAGGAAACCAGGATGTCGAGCCCATGATTACCTCAAACTGGAACCAGCCATTTCCTTACAATGAAATGTGCCCTGCCGACCCGGCAGGCTCAGGTGGGCATGCCATTGCCGGATGCGTTCCGGTGGCCATGGGTCAGATCATGTATTATTATCGCTGGCCTGATCATGGTTCAGGTTCATACACTTATTCCGATTCCATCTATGGTACCCAGCATGTCAATTTTGATAGTACCTGGTACAGGTGGAACAACATGAAAAATACCATCGCAACCAGTGATTCAGGAATTGCACAATTATTGTACCATCTTGGAGTTTCTGTCGATCTGAAATATGGACCTTCCAGTTCAGGAATGTACAACCATAAGGCAGCCTATGCCCTGAGAACCTATTTTAAATATTCTCCCCAAACCAGTTATGTTTACCGGGATAGTACGACCCTGAACTGGGATAGTCTGATCCTTGCCCACCTTAACCGGAAAATGCCTCTTTATTATGCCGGATGGTCGGTGCCGAATATCGAAGGTCATGCTTTTGTTTGTGATGGCTACCAGGGGGGCGACTATTTTCATTTTAACTTTGGATGGAGTGGTACTGATAACGGATATTATTATCTCGACAGCATTACACCTGGTGGCAATAATTTCAATCTTGCCCAGGAACTCATTATAAATATTTATCCTGACACAATTAATTATAGCTATCCTCCTTACTGTTCAGGTTCAACAAGCCTGGCCTACAATCAGGGCAGCCTTACGGATGGCAGCGGCCCTGCGCGTGATTATCTTCCGGGAGCCGATTGCATCTGGCTGATCAATCCCCAAACAGCAACAGATTCTATTTCGAAAATAACGATGACCTTTGACAGCGTTGAAACCAGTCCCGGCGATATTCTTACCATTCATGATGGTCAGGATATAAATGCTCCTGTTTTAGGCAGCTATTCCGGGGCATTGGTTCCACCACCACTTACCTCATCAGGAAATAAATTGTTTATCACCTTCAATGCCACGGCCAGTAATCCTGCATCCGGATGGTCAGCAAACTATTCCGCAACAGAACCAGTCTATTGCAGCGGACAAAAAACGATAACAGCCGATACAGCTGATATTACAGATGGAAGTCTCCGTTTCAACTACAACAATAATTCCAATTGCCGTTGGTTGATTACTCCGGCAAGCGGAAAGAAACCATTAACCATTTATTTCAGATCTTTCGATACCGAACCTGTCCATGATATATTAAAAATCCTCGATCCCGATTCTCACGATACCTTGGCAGTCATTTCCGGACATTATACTTCACCCTATCTTCCCGATTCCGTAACGTCTCCAAGTGGACAGATGTTCGTTATCTTTACGACAAACAGTACTATAACAGCAGATGGATTTGAGTTTTATTATCCAAGATCAAACTTAGGAATCAACGACAAATCAGGTTTTCCAGGGTTGATGGTTTTTCCGAATCCGGTTCATAAAATTATCAATGTAAGTTTCATCGCTGAATCTGCCTCTCAAATGATAATGACGCTGTCTGATATTCAAGGGCAGCCATTGATAATAAAAAACACATTTTGTTCTCCGGGAAAAAATCAACTGAGCTTACCAGTTGATGTTCCTTCAGGAATATATCTGCTTCATTTACGAGATGAGGTCACAAATGTAACCTGCAAGATTGTCATCACAAATCCATAAGCCTTTATTGACCCAATAATTGCTAATCTAAAACCCAACACTGTAAATGAAAAAAAATCTATTTTTTACTCTTAGTATATTTTTAATTGTCTCCTTTGCTTTTGGGGGAAAAATAACGATCGACCATGCCAGGCAGGTGGGGTCGAATTTCTATTTTGAGCGATACCTTCAACATCATATGATGAATTACGAGAATCTGAAAGTAACGGAGTCTTTTACTCAGACATTCAATGGAAATGCAGTGTATTATATTTTTAATTTCACTAATAAAGGATTTATCATCGTTTCGGCCAATGATGCTGTACCGCCTGTTCTCGCTTATTCCTTTGAAGGAAATTATTCAACGGACAATCAACCTCCCCAGTTTATCAACTGGATGGAAGGATATGCAAAACAAATAGATCAAAGCATTCAGCATCCGGAGAATCCCACTTATGATTTTCATTCAGCCTGGCAGCAGCTATCTGCAAGTGATCCGAAAAATCTCGATTATACACCATTAACTACTGTTGGTCCTTTGGAAATTTCTACTTGGGACCAGGGTATGTATTATAATCTGCTTTGTCCTGTTGACCCTGCGGGTCCTGATGGACATGTTTGGGCGGGTGGCTCCGCTGGATACGACAATTCTACTCAACGGCGAAACGGGCACCGGGAAAACCCATTCCGCACACGTGATTCATGAACTCTCGCCGCGGCGGAACAGCCCATTCTTGGTGGTGCATTGCGGCGCCCTGCCGGCCACGCTCGTAGAGAGCGAGTTGTTCGGCCACGTGCGTGGGGCATTTACGGGGGCCGATCGCGAGAAGACCGGCAAACTGGCCGCGGCCCAGGATGGCACGGTATTCCTGGACGAGATCGATTCGGTGCCCTTGGAGTCGCAGGTGAAGTTGCTCAGGGTGGTCGAGGAACGCGCCTTTGAACCGGTCGGATCGGTAAAAACGCAGCCTTTTCGGGCCCGCTTGATTGTCGCTACCAACCGTCCCTTGGAGGAGGAAGTGGCTGCGGGCCGCTTTCGCGCCGACCTCTTCTACCGGATCAACGTGGTGGCCCTCTCCCTTCCCCCCCTGCGGGAACAGCCGGAGGCGATCCTTCCCCTGGCCCAGAAATTCCTGGA
>CAZUYY010000370.1:0-3417 GCA_964624935.1 uncultured Prolixibacteraceae bacterium | reverse complement strand
AGATCAGGACATCTTTGACTCTTTGAGAAAATTTTGCTTCCATTTTATATTATTGTCTTAAATATAACAACGATCAAGATTTCATTTTATTGAATCTAGGTGATAGTCAAAAACAATGCCATAAATTTTAGTTCCTGAAAGACGGAAAGATCAAATGTACGATCGAAACCTGCAAAAGTTTAATGAAAGATCAATATTTATTAACACTTTCATGTTCGTAACCCTATAAATTATCCCTCAAAAATAATAGGTTATTACGAATATTTTCTCTAATTTCGTGCTTCTATATTGTAATTTTTATTTATTTGATAGTTAGGTGATTAACCAAGGTGAATAAAATGGCTGAAGGAGAAAGAATAGTGTCGGTGAACATCGAGAACCAGATGAAGTCTTCGTACATCGATTATTCCATGTCTGTTATCGTGGCAAGAGCATTGCCGGATATCCGTGATGGATTAAAACCTGTTCATAGAAGAGTTCTATTTGGAATGTATGAATTAGGGAATTTATCAAATCGCGCTTATAAAAAATCCGCGAGGATCGTTGGTGAAGTACTGGGTAAATATCATCCACATGGTGATACTTCCGTTTATGATGCGATGGTACGAATGGCACAGGATTGGTCTTTACGCTACCCTCTGATTGATGGCCAGGGAAATTTTGGATCAATGGATGGCGATAGTCCTGCTGCTATGCGTTACACGGAAGCCCGGATGCAAAAAATCGCCGAAGAGATGGTAGCTGATATCGAGAAGGATACGGTCGATTTTCGGTTAAATTTCGATGATACACTGGAAGAACCCACTGTAATGCCGGCAAAGATACCAAACCTGCTGATCAATGGGGCCTCGGGGATTGCCGTTGGGATGGCGACAAATATGGCTCCTCATAACCTGAAACAAGTTGTCGATGGAATCATTGCGTATATTGACTACCACGATATCACGATCCCTGAACTTATGCAATTCATAAAAGCGCCTGATTTTCCGACAGGTGGTGTAATCTATGGTTACACCGGAGTAAAGGATGCTTTCGAGACAGGCCGGGGAAGAATCGTGGTAAGAGGAGAAGCTACAATCGAAAGCGATGACCATGGCAGGGATGTTATTATTGTGACATCCATTCCATATCAGGTCAACAAAGCTGAATTGATTAAAAAGACAACTGAGCTTGTCAATGATAAAAAGATAGAAGGGATAACAGAGATTCGGGATGAATCTGACAGATTCGGTGTCCGTATTGTTTATGAGATCCGGAAGGATGCCATTACCAATGTGGTATTGAATAAACTCTATCAATATACCCAGCTCCAGAATTCCTTCAACGTAAATAACATTGCACTCGTCAAAGGACGTCCGCAAATGCTGAATCTTAAGGATCTTATCCGCTATTTTGTCGAACATAGGCATTCAGTGGTCATCCGTCGTACGAAATTCGAGCTGGCAGAAGCTGAAAAAAAAGCACACATTCTTGAAGGTCTTTTGATTGCATTGGATAACCTGGATGCAGTTATTACCCTTATACGTGAATCTAAAACTCCTGAAGAAGCCAGATCAGGATTGATGACAACCTTTAACCTGACTGAGATTCAATCAAAGGCTATTCTCGACCTCAGGCTTCAGCGTCTTACTGGGCTTGAACGGGAAAAGATAAAATCTGAATACGAAGACCTTGTCAAACTCATCGCTTTCCTGAAAAATATCCTTGCAGACGAATCTTTACGAATGAAGATCATTAAGGATGAGTTACTTGAGATCAAAGAGAAATACGGGGATGAACCAAGAACAAAGATCATTTACGATGCAAGTGATTTCAGAATAGAAGATACGATTGCTGATGAAAATGTCGTGATCACGATTTCCCATTTGGGCTATATTAAACGTACTCCGTTAAGCGAGTACCGCGTTCAGAACAGAGGAGGAAAGGGAATGAAGGGGAGTGAAGTCAGGGATGAAGATTTCCTGGAACATCTCTTTGTGGCAACCAATCACAATTATTTACTCTTTTTTACCGAAATGGGGAAATGCTTCTGGATGCGTGCATATGAAATTCCTGAAGGTACTAAAGCCTCAAAGGGACGTGCAATACAAAATCTCATCAGCATTGAGCCGGATGACAAAGTCAGGGCATATATCAATGTAAAAGATCTTAAAGATGAGGAATATATTGCAAATAATTATATAATCCTTGCTACTCAACGGGGAACAATCAAAAAAACAACTCTTGCAGCCTATTCAAGACCACGTGCGAATGGAATAAACGCGATCACAATCCATGAAGGCGATCAGCTTATGGAAGCCAAACTGACGAATGGCGAAGATGAAGTGGTTATGGCTCTTAAATCAGGCAGAGCCATCCGCTTCAATGAAAAAACTGTTCGTCCGATGGGTCGAAATGCAGCGGGAGTGAGGGGAATAAAAATTTCCAATGCAGATGACGAAGTGGTGGGAATGATCTGTATTCCGAAAGATAAACAAATGGAGATCCTCGTGGTCTCTGAAAATGGATATGGAAAGAGATCTGATATTAACGACTATCGGGTGACCAATCGTGGTGGAAAAGGGGTAAAAACCATAAATATAACAGAAAAAACAGGTGCGCTTATTGCTATAAAAGAAGTTACGGATAATGATGATCTGATGATTATTAATAAGTCAGGAATCATAATCCGGATGGCTGTGAGCAATCTACGGGTTATGGGCAGGGCAACCCAGGGCGTCAGGTTAATCAAGATTAACGAAGGTGATGCCATTGCTGCGGTGACAAAAGTGGACGTAGAGGAAGAAGGAAAAGCATTGGAAGATAGCACTGGAGACCCTCTGCCGGAAGATAATGGATCAGATCCGGCTATGGAAACACAGGCAGAAGAGACAGAAAATTAATTTTCCCTTTGCACATAGGAAATAAGAAATTATCTATTTTTGCTTACTAAATACAATATGTTGATACTAATCCACTAAACGAGTTTCATATGAAAAAAATCCTTTTTGTCTTGGTTCTGGTGTTTTCCATGACCCTGACTTTTGCCCAGAAAAATGTCCGGCAAACTGCATCGAACTTTCTTAAAGATGGAAAATTAGATAAAGCACTGGAAAACATCAATATATGTGTACAGGATGCCAGCACCGCCCAAGATGCAAAAGCCTGGTTTATCCGTGGTACCGTGTACCTTGAGATTGCAAATTCAAAAGATGAAAAATACAAGAACCTTGATCCGGAACCTCTGCAAAAAGCGCTCGATTCCTATAAAAAAGCTATTGAATATGACCCGAAAAAAGATTATTATGAAGATATCTTTGCTAAGTTGAACTGGCAGCATAACAACTATTTCAACGCCGGAGTTGACAGCTACAATAAGAAATCTTATAAAGATGCCATGCTCGATTTTGAGAATGCTGCAAATGTTTTATCCATTGC
>CAZUYY010000369.1:0-3423 GCA_964624935.1 uncultured Prolixibacteraceae bacterium | reverse complement strand
TACTCATCTGAAAGGCTTTTACAAGTTTCAGCCAAAAGGAGGCGATAGTTGTACGATTGGTATCGGGCTTACAAAATGGAAGAACGGAACCAGGGATTCAGTTGGTATTGGCGAGTTTTCAACACATGATACCATAAATGTATGGACGCCATTCTATGCATGGATCAATTACGTTCTCGACGAACAACCGGATACCTTTAATATTCTTGCCATTTCAAGTGCAGACAGCATAAGTACTCCGGGAACAGTGTTGTATGTCGATAACATATCCCTGGATTATTCAGTCGGGATTAATCCTGAAGATCCTGCTGCCGGTATCAATATATACCAGGACAGGGAAGAACAACAGATCCTGATCTATTTCGATTTTGAAAAACCTGAAGCCACGGAAATACAGTTTTTCAATATGACGGGACAACTGGTTAATAAAACTCCCGTCGAAAATCTGATGAAAGACTCCAGAATAATCAAATACAGGGGATCCGCGTCAGGGATTTATGTGCTTGAGATCCTGCATGGAGGAAAAAAATTCTGTAAAAAATTCTTTGTTAATGATTGACGATCTGCATGGAAAGAAGAATGGTTAAAACCGGACTGATCCAGATGACGTGCCTGGAAGACAAGAAGGCCAATATTGAGAAAACTGTGTCTTTGATCAGGGAGACGGCCGTTAAAGGTGCTCATATCATCTGCCTGCAGGAATTATTTGCATCGGAATATTTTTGCCGGGAAGAAAATCATGATTATTTTTCCCTTGCTGAACCTGTTCCCGGACCAACCTCGCAGCGATTCCAGGAAATTGCAGCCGAACTTGATGTGGTTATTTTAGCTTCCCTCTTTGAGAAAAGAGCGATGGGGATCTATCACAATACCCTCGCCGTGATCGATGCCGGTGGTTCCTATCTTGGAAAGTACCGTAAAACCCACATCCCGGATGATCCCGGTTATTATGAAAAGTTCTATTTCACTCCCGGAGATACTGGTTATCCGGTGTTTTGTACAAAATATGCACGCATTGGAGGCTTGATCTGCTGGGATCAGTGGTATCCGGAGGCGGCAAGGATCATGAGCCTGATGGGGGCCGAAATTTTATTCTATCCCACCGCGATCGGGTGGGCGGTTTCGCAGGATGAATCTGTTAACAGACAACAATATAATGCATGGCAAACAATTCAGAGGTCGCATGCGATTGCAAATGGTGTTTTTGTTGTTTCTGTTAACAGGACAGGACGTGAAAGGAACATGAATTTCTGGGGTGGCTCTTTTATTGCTGATCCTTATGGCGAATTAGTATTTCAGGCGAGCAATGATCAGGAAGAAGTTCACGTCGAAGAACTCGATCTTGGAAAAATTGATGAGGCAAGAATTCACTGGCCATTCCTGCGCGACCGGAGGATTGACAGTTACGGGCCTATTCTTAACCGGTATATTGATGAAGATTAACATATGTCCCAGAAGAAACAACAAACATTAATATTACCAAAAAATCTTGGGTACCGCTTTCCCGCAGAGTGGGAAACCCACAGAGCGACATGGCTGAGTTATCCTCATGCGGATTCCTATTCATGGCCGGGAACTTTGCCTGCCATCTTTCCCTTTTACCATCAATTCATTCATGAGATCTCAAAAGGGGAAAGGGTTTGCATAAATATTAGCAATAAGGAACTTCTTGAGATGGTCAGGACTGAACTACAGAGAGCAGGCCAGGATCTCGGGAAGATCGATTTTTTTATTCATCCTACAAATGACGCCTGGTGCCGTGATCATGGACCGGCTTTTGTCATCAACCCGAAAGAGGAATCACCACTCATGGTAGTTAGTTGGAAATACAATGCATGGGGGAATAAATATCCATCCGACCTGGATGAAAAAATCCCAGGCCTTGTGGCAAAATGCTTAAATATACCTGTGGTTTACCCGGGCATTGTAATGGAAGGAGGGGCTGTTGAATTAAACGGGAAGGGTACCTTGCTGACGACCTCATCCTGTTTACTCAATAAAAACAGAAATCCGAATCTCACTCAGGGGCAAATTGAAGAATATTTACGAAATTATTATGGAGTGGAGTTGATACTCTGGCTTGGTAATGGAATTGACGGCGACGATACAAACGGACACGTTGACGATATTACCAGGTTTTTCAGTGAAGATGGCGTGGTAACCATGGTAGAGCATGATAAAACTGATCCGAATTTTAAGCCGCTTAAAGAGAACCTGAAATTGCTGAAAACAATGAGGAATTTGCAAGGGAAACAACTGGATATTGCTGAACTTCCGATGCCACCGCCTGTGGTTTTTGAAGGCCAGCGGTTGCCGGCTTCTTATGCAAATTTTTATGTCGCCAATCATTCAGTTATAGTTCCAATCTATAGGTGTAAGGAAGATGATAAAGCGATGAGCGTCCTCCAGCAATGTTTTCCTGATCGCGAGGTTGTGGGTATAGATTCTATAGAGATCATATGGGGGATGGGTTCTTTCCATTGTCTGAGTCAGCAGGAACCAACGATCCGGAGAATAAAACAAGAATGAAAGGTTTACTCATTCTCCCTTTCTTCATCCTGCCGGTTGCCTATTCCTGAGATAATGATCGGCGATTACCAGGGCTGCCATAGCTTCTACGATTACAATGGCACGGGGGACGACGCATACATCGTATCTTCCTTTTCCTTTCAATACAACTTTGTTTCCTTCACGGTCAACAGTTTCCTGGTCTTTCATCAGAGATGCCACTGGTTTAAAAGCCACCCTGAAGAAAATTTCATTTCCAGTTGAGATTCCGCCCTGGATTCCTCCCGAGTGGTTTGTTCTGGTTGTAATGATCCGGTTCCGTGCAAAAAACGGGTCATTATGGTCTGATCCTTTCATGCCGGCTGCAGAGAAGCCTGATCCATATTCAAAACCCTTTACGGAGGGGATACTTAACATTGCTTTTGCGAGGTCGGCAGAAACTTTGTCAAAAATTGGTTCTCCCAGACCCACAGGAACTCCGGAAATCCTGCAGGAAATAACGCCTCCTAGGGTATCGCCATCCGATTTGGCTTCTTCAAGCAACCTGATCATATCAGCCTCCGTAGAGGGATCCGGGCAACCGACCTGACTGGCAGCCATAGCATCAATATCCGGATGAAAATCAGTCTCGTCCAATCTGCAGCCCCCGATCTGAGAGACGTAACCCATGACAGAAATTCCTTGTTTCAGGAGAATCAATTTTGCCAGTGCTCCACCTATAACCCGTGCTACTGTTTCTCTGGCCGATGCTCTCCCTCCGCCGCGATAATCGCGGATACCGAATTTTTTTTCCCATGTGAAATCGGCATGAGAAGGACGGTAAGCGTTTTTTAATTGCAAATAGTGTTCAGGTCTGGCATTGATATTCCTTACCAGAAAAGCAATGGGTGCACCTGTCGACCTTCCTTCAAAAAC
>CAZUYY010000368.1:0-3437 GCA_964624935.1 uncultured Prolixibacteraceae bacterium | reverse complement strand
TAATCACCCCTTTGAGCTGCATGAAAATAAGGAATAATCGTAAATCGTCAATAACCAATACCCAATACCAAATACCCAACACCCAATACCAAATACCCAACACCCAATACCCAATACCCAATACCCAACACCCAATACCCAATACCAAATACCCAACACCCAATACCAAATACCCAATACCCAATACCCAACACCCAATACCCAATACCCAACACCCAAATGCAATCGTAATTCGTAATTCGTAATTCGTAATTTCTTACTTTTACCCCTCTCTTTAATCAATCAACCTTTAATGTCTGCTCCCATAACCTTCCCCACTCGCCAGGCCTGGAAAGATTTCTCGATCCTGTTCCTTATCCTTGGGTCATTAACCCTCGTTTTCCGGTTCACGAATCTTGATATCACTTTAGAGCATTACTTTTATTCTTCTGATAAAGGGTGGATACTCCAATACAGGCCGGTCTGGGATTTCATTTACCGTTATGGGATCTTCCCCGGATATATCCTCGCATTCTGCGGCCTGATCATGATCTCGGTGACCTATTGGAACAGTAAATATATCCGGTTCCGGAAAGCGTCCTTTGTACTGATATTTACAATTATTATGGGACCGGGCATCCTTGTCAACCTGGTACTTAAGGATCATACCGGACGCCCGAGACCTCGCGAGATCACTGAATTCGGCGGCACGGAAAATTATCTCTGTGTCTGTGAAATGGGCAGGTCAAACGAAGGCAAATCTTTTCCATGCGGCCATTGTTCTATGGGATTTTACCTTGCCATTCCCTGGTTGTTTTACAGGAACCGGAAAAAAGTAATGGCTTATTCAATCCTTGGAATTGGTATTGCCTATGGAATCCTGATCGGGTTGGCCAGGATGATGGCAGGTGGTCATTTTGCCAGCGATGTGGTCTGGGCGGGAGGATTGACATGGTTCGTTGCACTGATAGGATTTTACCTCTTCCGGCCCGATAAACCGGTTGAACTTCCTTCGCTCTCCAGGGCTGAACAAAGAAAGAGGGCACATCGTGCAACGATCCTTATAGGGATATTGCTGCCCGCAATTACTGTAGGTCTCCTGTTGGCGACACCCTATTTTTCAAAGAAATACATGGATGTCAGCAGCATTCAATTTAAAACCATGCACTGCAAAGTTGTTGAAATTGACCTCAACGATGCCGATGTGACCATTAGTCCCGGAATAAATTTTCATCTGGATTATAAGGTAAATGCCTTCGGATTTCCGAACAGCAAGATACGGGGCTTATGGACTCCGGGAGATACAAGCCGGTATATCATTCAGAATATGGGCTGGTTCACAGAAATAACCAACGATGTCACTGTCATTGTACCTTCATCGGACACTATTTCCTGGTATTTTAAAATCAATCACGGAAAAATAATCTTCAATCTCACTACGGCTTGCAAGGCCGATCTTCATTTTCTCATAGAAAAAGGCGACCTTCTGATACATTCTCGATCGAATGCCCTGACCCTCATTGGCAGTCAGGAACAGATCCCAGAGAAAAATCTATGGAAATCCCGCTGTTTTCTAAAAAGACCAGTCAATCCGGAAGGCACGGTAATCACCTTCGATCTGAAGCACGGCTCAGTATTTATTGAATAACTATCAGATATTTTTTTCACTTCGCACTTTACACTTCGGACTTAGTCTTCGGGGGTGGGGTCAGAAGGTCAGGGGGGTGGGGTCCGAAGGTCAGGGGGTGGGGTCAAAATTTTTCATCCTGAAAGAAATTTTCTTTCTACATCTTTTTGTTATCTCAAATTATATATTACCTTTGGTTCGTTAATTTTAAATTTTAATTTGTTATGTCAACAGGTAAAGTAAAGTTTTTCAACGAGAGAAAAGGATTTGGTTTTATCGTAGACGATGAAACACAAGAAGACATTTTCGTACATGTCAGTGGATTAATTGACCGTGTAAGGGAAAACGACCAGGTTTCTTTTGATATCACGGAAGACAAAAGAGGAAAAAAAGCCATCAATGTTAAAAAAGACTAATAATCTTTTCTACTCATGGTGATGCAAAAAAAGAAGCTGTCCTTATGGATAGCTTCTTTTTTTCCCTTTTTTATTTATTGAGCATGACCGGCATGACAAGCATAAGGATATCCTCACTCTTGTTCTCCGGATTCACCGGAAGAAGAATCCCTGCCCTGTTGGGTGCCGACATTTCCAGACGAACCTCATCCGTATCAATGTTATTGAGCATCTCGATCAGAAATTTCGAGTTAAATCCAATCTCGAGATCATCTCCTTCATAATCACAGGTAAGACGGTCTTTCGATTCTTTTGAGAAATCCAGGTCTTCAGAAGAAAGTACCAGCTCTTTACCTGAAAGTTTAAATCTTACCTGGTGGGTCGATTGGTTGGCGAAAATGGCTACACGACGTATGGTGGTGAGTAAGGCATTCCGGTCAATCGTCAGTTTATTGGGATTCTCTGTCGGGATGACCGCATCATAATTTGGATACTTTCCATCAATAAGTCGGCAGACAAGATGTATATTCTGAAAAGCAAAGAATGCATTGGTGCGGTTGTATTCAATGTTGACAGGTATCTCCTGGCCTGAAATAATATTCTTCAGAAGATTAAGCGGTTTCTTCGGAAGGATAAAAGAAGCCGACTCATTCGATTTTGCATCTGTCCTTTTATATTTTACCAGTTTATGGGCATCTGTGGCAACAAACGTGATATCCTCCGGAGATAGCTCACAAAAAACACCGGATAAAACCAAACGGAGTTCATCGTTCCCCGTCGCGAATAAGGTTTTGGTGATGGCCTGCGAAAGAAGGGACGAGGTGAGCTCAATGGAAGTGGTACTTTCAAGTGTCGGAACCCGTGGATATTCATCGCTCTTATGACCGGCCATTTTGTACTTTCCATCTCCGGCAGAGATCTCAACACCCTGGTTGTCCTCAATGATAGTAAAGGAAACCGGAATATCCGCAAAAGTTTTCAACGTATCGACTAATATCCTGGCAGGTATTGCAATACTGCCATTCTCAAGTGCCTGATCTGTTTTGAGCATGACACTCATAGTGGTCTCAAGGTCTGAAGAAGTGATCGTCAGCACATCATCCTTCAGGTCGAAAAGAAAATCATCCAAAATAGGCAAAGTATTATTGGCATTTATCACACCGATAATGGATTGCAGGTTTTTTAGTAAATTGGCACTGGAAACAATGAATTTCATAATAAGTTTAATTTTCGTTGTACATATTGATAACTAAAGTTAGTGGTGTATTCAATCAAAATTTTTGTCAAATATACAATAATTAAATTCTATTTCAAACAATGATCCCCGGGTAAAGGCTCTATCTTTTTTTGGGTTAATCGTTTTTTAATGTGTTGGAGCGATAAGATAATTTACGATTGGACGCCTGCCTACCGGCAGGTAGGATTTTCGATTCCCG
>CAZUYY010000367.1:0-3461 GCA_964624935.1 uncultured Prolixibacteraceae bacterium | reverse complement strand
TCTATATGTTCCAATGGACTATAAGCAGCGGTGATTGTACTCCTTCTGAAAGTACCGTCACGATTACAAACTCAGCTCTACCAACAAGTGCTTATGCAGGACCAAATCAGATTCATTGTGGACCGGTATCACCTGCAACAACCGAGACTGTAACTATGGCCGCCAATACTCCTTCTGTTGGCTCAGGCTTGTGGACTAAGATCAGTGGTCCGGGTTCACAAACAATCACCAATCCCAATTCTCCAACCACAACAATTAGTGGCTTGTTGATAGGGGTTTATGTATTCAACTGGACAATTACTAATGGTGTATGTTCTTCTTCTTCGAATGTAAACATCACAGTTAACAATTGCCCGCCAGTAACATTCAACGAGAATATTTATGTGTGTGAGGATGGGAATGCGTCCATTAATGTTTTGGCAAACGGAGACTATTCCCCACAAAATTTACCATTATCTGTTGTCACCACACCTGTAGTATTACCTAATCATGGAACATTGACCTGGATAAGCGGAAGTACCTTTACATATCAGGCTGCAAGCGGATACACAGGTACTGATGAAGCAATTGTTTCTGTTTGCGATAATATTCCTTTGTGTACAAACGATACCATTTTTATCAATGTGGTATCAGGTGTGACTGCGAATGCAGGTCCTGACCAGCAACTTTGTGAAGAATCTACTACAACACTTACAGGGAATTATCCTCCATCAGGAAGTATAGGGAACTGGACTTTTGTATCTGGTCCGAATGTCGTCACTCCTTCACCATCAAATAGTCCTGCAGCAACGGTTAGCGGACTGATTCCAAGCACTATACCTTATATTTTCATGTACACTGTTACTACTACTTATCCGGGCACATCCTGTTCAAGTTTTGATACAATGCAGGTGACGAACTATTATTATCCATCTTTGCCATATGCCGGGCCGGACCAGATACTCTGCCTGAGTAGTGGAACATCTACTTCAACCACTTTAACGGGAAATACACCTGTTTATGGCACCGGTATGTGGGTTGAAAATCAGGGTCCGTCCATTGCTGTTATTGCCAATCCTGCAAGTCCCACGACTTTAGTCTCAAATTTAGTTCCTGGCGCATATGCCTTCCTGTGGATAATCGGAAACGGAAATTGCGAACCTAACCAGGCTGCTGTCAATATTACTGTAAATACACCTGCAACAGCAAATGCAGGTTCAAATGCAACGATCTGCAGTACTTCAACATACAGCTTATCTGGTTCTTCTGCATCAAACTATACTTCACTGACATGGCATACGTCAGGTAGCGGGTTCTTCAACGATCAGACAATACTGCATCCTATATACACTCCAAGTGCAACTGATATTTCTAACGGTAGTGTTAACCTGACCCTGACAGCCTATAGTGACGCTCCGTGCGTTAATGCGACAAGCACGATGACGTTGAATATCAACGAGGCTCTTTTAGCCGATGCCGGGCCTAATCAGGCACTTTGTAATGTTACAAATACCACCCTTGCAGGGAATAACCCCAGTCCGGGAACGGGATTATGGACGTTGGTCAGCGGCCCGAACTCACCTGCTATTACCGATCCAACTTTGCACAACACCACGGTCACAAGCATGA
The DNA here is from genome assembly GCA_964624935.1 of uncultured Prolixibacteraceae bacterium. Classification (GTDB taxonomy): domain Bacteria; phylum Bacteroidota; class Bacteroidia; order Bacteroidales; family FEN-979; genus FEN-979. The sequence continues at coordinate 1,853 of CAZUYY010000367.1, read as the reverse complement.
TTCCCGGTGTATATGTCTTTGAATGGACGATCAGCAGCGGCGTTTGTAGTCCTTCTGTAAGTACAGTATCAATAACGAATTATGACTTACCAACGACAGCAACGGTTGGAAGTAACCAAAATCTTTGCGGAACCTTGTTAAGTGCTGCACTTGGTGGCAATACTCCAACCTACGGTACAGGATCATGGAGCATTGTTAGTGGGGGGACAGGTACATTCAGTGCCCCGACAAGCGGCAACAGCACATTCACAGCGAACGCATACGGAACGTATGTATTGCAGTGGACGATCAGCAACGGGACATGTACACCAAGTTCGGCCAATATCACGGTAAACTTCTACCAGACACCAACACCGGCTGCAGTGGGGCCAAACCAGAACCTTTGCGGGACACTTACAAGCGGATCACTGGGAGGGAATATGCCCTTGGTCGGCACCGGAGCCTGGAGCATAGTCAGTGGCGGAACTGGCGCCTTCAGCGCTCCGACAAGTGGTTACAGCACATTTACAGCAATTGCATATGGAAACTATGACTTGCGATGGACGATTTCCAATGGAATTTGTACTCCAAGCACAGCCGATGTTCTTGTCAACTACCAACAAGCACCGGTGGCAAATGCAGGACCAGACGGAACTACATGCCAGAACCAGCCATTTACTGTTACGGGAGCAACTGCACAATTCGACAGTACTTTCCTTTGGACAGATAACGGAACCGGTACATTGAGTAATGCCGGTACGTTGAATCCTACCTATACTCCTTCTCCATATGAAACGGGTCCGGTGACCCTGACTCTTACAGTTACAGGCAATTCGCCTTGCGGATCTGTTAACTCGCAGATGACACTGAATATCATCCCTGCACCTCTGGCAAATGCCGGTCCGGATGGTACCATTTGCGAAGGTTCAACCTTTACAATCACGGATGCATCAGCATCCAACTATACGGCATTATTATGGACATCAAATGGGACAGGAACATTGCTCAATCCGACAACACTTACTCCCACCTATATTCCGGGAACCAACGAGGTCGGAACTGTTACCCTGACCCTGACAGTTTTCGGGATGGTCCCATGTGGTAATGCTGTTGATTTTATGTTGCTCAATATCACTCCAAACGCGACAGCTAATGCCGGACCGGATATTTTTAGCTGCGGTCCAACCCCCATATCTCTTGTTGACGCAACTGCATCAAATTATATTTCATTGCAATGGAGTACATCGGGGTCGGGTACATTCAACAATCCGGCTATACTTCACCCGGTGTATACACCCAGTGCTGCTGATATTCTGGATGGAAATGTTACACTCACTCTGACTGCAATTGCAGGTATTCCTTGTCCTGCAGCTTCAGGTAATATGACCATTACTCTTTCGAAAGGAGCAATTGCCTATGCAGGACCCGATCAATCGACCTGTGAGGGGGTATCCTATATGATTATGGGGGCTTCAGCGCAGAACTATACTTCAGTATCATGGACTGATAACGGAATGGGAACTTTGACAGGATCCAACACACTGACGCCGGTTTACAATCCGGCTGCAGGAGAAACCGGTCAGGTGACGCTGACTCTTACGGCTACTCCTGTTGCACCCTGTCTGCCTGTGACGGATCTGATGATCCTGACAATCTCCAAATCACCTACTGCATATGCAGGTCAGGATACTACTATTTGTGTCGGTAATCCTTTCACACTTTCAAATGCTTCGGCTACAAATTATCAGTCAGTAACATGGACAACAAGCGGAACAGGAACATTTAATAATCCTCATACAGTAAATCCGGTTTATACGCCCAGCGAGGTAGATATTATTAACGGTTCCGTTGTACTTACGATAACTGTAGATCCT
>CAZUYY010000366.1:0-3479 GCA_964624935.1 uncultured Prolixibacteraceae bacterium | reverse complement strand
GAGTGTTTCCATATTCCCGATAAGGAAAAACAAATATGCAGGAGGAATCCTTCGCGATATGTACACCCCGGAAGTGAGGAAAGAACAAATCCTGCAACGGCTTACCGAGGCCATTGACGACAATTTTGAAATGGTACAGAAGATCACCTACCTGTTAGGCGAAGGGGCAGCCAAGACTGAAAAGATCCTGAAGACCGTGATCGAATCGCATCAGACACCTCCAAAGAAATAATCCTTTTCCCATTGGATGACAGATTTTACATAGAGATCAACTGCCAGCAGAAAAACCACAGCGACGAAAGGGTTTGCGGTGATGTTTTTCTCTCGAAAAGAATAAAAGAAGAAGGCAGGTTCATCATCGTTCTTTCGGATGGACTGGGCCATGGCATCAAGGCAAACCTCCTTGCCATCCTTACTTCCACGCTGGCTGCCAATTTCACCGAAGAGAGAAAGAGCATAAACCGGATCGCGGATATTATTGTGAACACTCTTCCTGTGGATGAAGTCAAACAACTGAACTATTCCACTTTTACCATCCTCGAGATCGACGGGGAAGGGGAGGTGCGGATCCTTGAATTTGAGAATCCCAGGACCCTTATTTTCAGAGGTGGAAGGATGCTGGAACCGGTCTGGACAGGGATTGTTATCGAATCGGAAAAATTGCAGGGGAAAGAGGTTCTGTCAACACGGTTCAGTCCGCAAAAGGAAGACCGGATCGTATTCTGTACTGATGGCGTGGTGCAGTCGGGACTGGGAAGTGAACTGTTCCCGACCGGCTGGGGAGAGGCAAATTTTGAAAAGTTCGTATCGGAATCCATCCGGGAGGAACATGATATATCGGCTGTCAAGCTTGCCGGGAGGATCATCAACAGAGCCAATGCCAATGACCAGTTCTTTCCCAGGGACGATATGAGTTGTGCCGTGGTTTATTTTCGTGAACCGAGGAAGCTGATGATCTGCACGGGGCCGCCGTTGGAAGAGAAAGACGATCCTGAATTTGCCGGAATCCTTGAGGCATTTAACGGGAAGAAGATCATTTGCGGTGCCACGACATCCGATCTCATTTCGAGGGAATGGGGAAAAGAGATCATTGATTCGAAGATCATCACCGATCCTGAGTTACCGCCTGTTTCCCATATGGACGGCGTGGAGCTTATCACTGAAGGGATACTGACACTGAGCAAGGTGAATGAGATCCTGAAAGGATACAATCAAGCTACAAAGTTGGGGAAGGGGCCGGCGGATGAGATCGTAAAGATGATTCTCGACTCCGATGAAATCCATTTTATCACCGGAACAAAGATCAATGAGGCTCACCAGGATCCCAGCCTGCCGGTTGACCTGGAACTCCGAAGGACCGTGGTTCACAGGATCACACGGGTGCTGGAAGAGAAGTTTCTGAAGGAAGTGACGATGAAATTCTATTAGGTTTGGACCGCACCTTCGGCATCTGACAGCCCCTACCCCGGCCCCTCCCCATTCGGGGCGGGGAGCAGAAAGATTACAAAGAAGTTTTTCTCGACAACGGAGCGCTGATGTTAACGTTGGTTTTTCCTTTTTTTCTTTTGAAATCAATCGTGCCATGGAGAAGGGTTATGCGGTTTTTTATGTTTTGAATTCCGCTGCCGGGGGAGAGGGGATCGGCTTTATTGATGTCGTATCCGGTTCCATTGTCCGAGTATTTAATTTTTAGTTCCTGATCGGTGAGCATTATATCCAGCGATACTTCTTTGGCTCCTGAATGTTTGATGGTATTGTTCACGAGTTCGGTGATGATCCTGTACAGATGCAGCTCTGTTTCTTTCTCAAAACGATATTCTCCGATGTTGCTGTTATATTTAAAAGCAAGCTTTGCGGGACCTTCCATTCTGCGGATAAATGATCTTAACGCTGAATCGAGCCTGTACCGCCCGATAAGGTTCGGCATGATGTTGTTGGCGACCGTTCTCATTATTTGTGAAGGTGATCTCATGATCGGGGTTTATCAGTGCGACATAGGCAGGGATCATATTCAGCACATCCTGGAACCGTTGTTTTTCGGCAGCAAGATTGTCAATGGTCTTTTTCAGGAGCGAAGTCCGCTGCCTTACCCTGACCTCGAGGTTTTCTTTGGCCTGCTGCAGCGCCAGGTTCAGCCTGATTGCTTTAATTCCATAGGAAAGGTCATGAGCCATTTTGGAAAGCAATTGCTGTTCATCGTCCGAAAAAGGATACGGCTCGTTGGAGTAGATCACCAGTGCACCGAAGACCTCTTCATCCATGAACAGGGGCAAAGCGATCAGGGAGGAATATCCCCTTTTCAATGCTTCTTTTCTCCATCGTTTAAAATCGGGGTCGGTCTGAATGTTGCTGAACGTGGTCTTGCCGGTACGGATGGTAGTTCCGGCAGGGCCTCTTCCCCATTCATTATCCTCCCAGGAAATCTTCACTTTCCGGAGATAATTCTCTTCAAATCCTGCATAAGCTTCGGGTTTCACGCTTTTTGCCGCATCCAGTTGCTTATACCCGATCCATGCCATCAGATAACCGCAATCTTTGACGATGATGTCGCACACATCCTGAAGGAATTTATATTCATCCGTCGCATTGACCATCAGCAGGCTGCTGTTCTGCATCGCCCTGAGCGTACGGATCAACTGCTGCATCTGATATTCCTGTTTTTTCCTTTCAGGCATGGTTTTGCTTTGATTGGCGGTTGTTGATTAACGGGACAATAACCTGATATTATCATTCATGTAAAAGTAAGATAAATTTGATAAAGTCATCGAATCATTTGGGTTAAAACTTATTTTGATGTGCTAATACGAAAATGAATTACCCTGCGCTTTAGCGCGGGGGTAGAAAGGGGCCTATCAAATTGGACTTTAGTCCAAAAGTGTTTTTGTTTTGGACTAAAGTCCTTTACTTTTGTGGGTTTCCTTACCCCCGGCCTAAAGGCCGGGGTAATTCATAAGTCGTTTTTACTCACAAATAATCGTAAATTGTAAATTATCTTTTCGCTCCGGCACATTAAAAGAAGATTTAGCCTCTAAGGCATATGTTTTTTTAATAACTTTGATGATTAACTTTGAGAAAGGGTAAGATCATTGATCAAATATAAAACCTAAATTTTCATGAATTATATTTAGTATGAAAACAATGGCTATATATGGAAAGAAAGATTGACCAATTAGTCTATACAATAGGACATTCGAATCATTCGATTGAGTATTTTATTGAACTTCTTAAAACGTATTCCATTACCTGCGTTATAGATGTAAGAAGTGTTCCTGCCAGTTCTTACAATCCTCAGTTTAATATGGAGAATCTTCAACATTCACTTAAGGCAAATAATATCACCTGGTTACATTTTGGAGAAGAGTTTGGCGCCAGGCATACTGAAAAAGAGTTACTGGATGCTTTCGGGAAAGTTGATTTTGATAAAGTCAGAAACACACCAAAGTTTCTTTCCGGAGTTGACAGACTTGTTAAAGGACTTG
>CAZUYY010000365.1:0-3482 GCA_964624935.1 uncultured Prolixibacteraceae bacterium | reverse complement strand
CCTACTAGGGAGAATCCGTTTCCTCGCAGATTACAGGAAGAAGTATCCCGATAATAAACCTGCTGATGCCGAAATTATCAGACCCAAAATGCCATGGTCAAAAAGGATTTTTGATATTGCTGTCGCATCCTTTGCATTGATGTTTTTGTCACCGGTTCTGCTTATCGTTATTATTGCCATCCGTCTTGAATCCAAAGGTAAAGTCTTTTATGCTTCCAAAAGGTTGGGAAAAAAGACTTTTAATTTTTACAAATTACGTTCCATGCGAAAGGGTTCTGATGCCGAATTAGCGAATCTCGCAAAAGAAAAGAACCAGTATTCACCATGGCAAAGCCAGGAGTCAATTGACTATTTGAAGCCATGCCCAAAGTGCATGGCATTACCAGATGGAGAGTTCTGTTCACCGGTTCTTCATATCGGCAAATATCATATTTGTGATTACTGGTACATTAACCAGAAGAAAGAAATAAACCGTTCAAGATCAGTATTTATAAAAATCTCAAATGATCCACGCATTACCCGTGTCGGAAAATTCATTCGAAATACCAGTATTGATGAACTCCCTCAATTGATCAATGTGATAAAGGGTGATATGTCAATTGTGGGAAACCGGCCGCTTCCATTATACGAAGCCGAATTACTGACAATAAATACAATCTCAAAACGATTTCTTGCCCCTGCAGGTATAACCGGTCTCTGGCAGGTTGAACTGCGTGGAAAAGGAGGGGTAATGTCTGAGGAAGAACGCAGGCGGCTCGATAATGAATATGCCGACCATTTTGTCGGCGACAGTTATTCTTTTTGGTACGACTTAAAACTTATTCTCCGGACCCTTCCGGCACTTTTTCAGAAAGACACTGTTTGATTGTGGTTTTCGTAATTTAGCCATGCTATGAAATTTCCGCAAATCTTTATTTCCATCTTGTTTTTGACCGGCAGCATGAACTTAGAGATTTATGCACAAACAACAGAAGGCACCGATTCCCAGTTGATAGATACTGCTTTTTCTCTTCCTCCCCTGAGCGCAATGATTGATTCAGCTATGAAAACCAATGCAATGGTGAGGTTTCGGGCTCTTGACATCGTTGCCAAGGAGGCCAATCTCAAATCTCAACGCAGTTATTGGGTCAGGAATCTCAGCATCCAGGCAAATTTAAAATACGGAACTTTCGACAATTTTTCAACCAACTCGACCACCGGTGAAAGTTCTTATTTGTTCAATACTGTTAGCAATCAACTCACTTATTGGGCAGGATTGTATTTGCAATTTCCCATTTATGATATCTTTAACCGCAAAAACCAGATTGTCCAGGCGAAAGCAGAATTGGACGAAGCTAAGAGCATGGTCGAATCCCAACGTGATGACCTGAGGCAGTTGGTCATTAAACAATACAATGATCTGCTGCTGAAGCAAAAACTCCTGTACATCCGGTCTAAAAACCTTGGAAATGCAAGGGTTAATATGGAGATGGTTGAAAAAGAATTTCACAATGGGGTACTCCCCGTTGTTGAATATGCCCGCATTGCGGATATTGTTGCCAGAATAGAATCCGATTATGAAACAGCCAGGTCTGATTTTCTTACCTCCCGTCTGATTTTTGAAGACATCGTTGGATTCAGGTTAAATGGCACCTATACAAAAAAGAATCATGAAGGTCATTGATTTTATCCGGTTATGCCATAAGCATCTGAGACTCCTTGTGATCGCGCCTATACTGCTGACCGCTTTGGTCTTTGTCCTGACCTTAAAGCCGCATTATAAATTTTCTTCGGATACCACGCTTTATACTGGAATTGCAACAGGTTCGAGTGTGGAAATGGATAAATCCTTTAATTTCTTTGCTACAAATACAGCATTCGATAACCTGATCAATATTGTCAACTCGCGTGAAACACAAAAGGAAGTTGCAATCCGGTTACTCAGCCAGCATCTTTTACTGCGTGAGCCCGATCCTAAATACATTTCAGCAAGGTCCTTTGAAAAACTGAAAAAGATCACACCACCGTACATCTATCGGTTGGTAGTAAGAGCCGGAAGATCCGCCAGCCAGAGATACGGCAATCACGGAGCCATAGCCGGGACCGATTCGCTAGGTGGGGTCTCAGGCGAAAGTCATTCTTCCTCTTTCAAAGACACCAACGACTATATCAATTCGGACCTGTTTCCGGCTTCGATCGACCGTGATGGTTACGAACAAACAGTAAAGAACCTGACGGAATTAATGGAAAGCAGCGATACGAATTTTATATATAAGTTGTTAAATTTCCCCAATACGCATTATTCATTCTCTGAAATCTCTACCATCAAAGCATCCCGTATTTCCAACAGTGATCTGGTACAATTACAATTTGAATCAGATGATCCCGGAATCTGCCAGCAAACACTTTCATTGCTGATCGATGTTTGCATCAGGAACTATAAAAATATTAAATCAAACCGGTCGGATGCTGTAGTCCGGTATTTTGAATCCCAGTTAAGTCATGCTTCCTCCCGGCTCGAAGTCGCCGAGGATAAACTGCTTGATTTCAATAAGGACAATAACATTATCAACTATTATGAACAAAGCAAAGCCGTCGCAGTAGTCAAGGAAGATCTGGATGTTGAGTACAACGATAAAAGAATCAAACTTGCAGGAATTCAGGCGGCGATCAAGCGCCTGGAAGAAAAGCTTGGCATCCAGCAACAAATCCAGTTAAAAAGCGCAAAGATCCTGGATAAACAAAATCAACTCGGAGAGATAAACTATCAGATTGCTTCCGCCGAAACAGTGGAGACGCCCAGTATTATTTACAAACAAAAACTGGCTGATCTGAACGCCAATGCTGAAAAATTAAAAAGTGAAATTAAAGATGCTGTTGCTGAATTGTATTCTTATGGAAATTCCATTGAAGGGCTGCCCATCAATACGATCCTGAATGATTGGATAAACAACGTGATTGAAGCCGAGAATATTAAAGCAGGGCTTTTGGTTTTGGGTGACCGGATCAGGGAATTTCAGAAACAATATGCTGTTTATGCACCTGCCGGAGCCAACATCAAAAGGATCGAACGGGAAATATCCGTTTCTGAACAGGAATATCTCGAAATATTACACGGTTTGAATCTTGCAAAACTCAAAATGCAGGATATCGAATTATCCTCCAATATAAAAGCGGTTGATCCACCTTATTATCCTATATCCCCGATCCCTACAAAACGGAAAATCCTTGTCATCATAGCTGCATTGCTCGGTATTATCATTGTCCTCACCAGCATCTTTGTGACGGAATACTTTGACAATACGCTTAAAAACCCGACCAAAGCATCAAAAATCCTTAGACTGCACTCCCTGGGCCTGATACCGAAAATCTTGCTGAAAACTGAAACTATTAATTTTCCTTTTCTTCTGAATCGCTTACTTGAATTTGTCATACAGAATCTTGAGATGAATCTGAGAACCGGCAAATCAGAAAAAACGACAAAGACTCCATTGTTCTTCAGC
>CAZUYY010000364.1:0-3483 GCA_964624935.1 uncultured Prolixibacteraceae bacterium | reverse complement strand
ATCCGTTTACAGGAACTACGACACTTGCTTATAGTTTGCCGGCAAACGGCAACGTAACAATCGAACTTCGTAATATGTTCGGAGTTATAGAAAGAGTTGTTATGAATGATGTTTTACAAACATCCGGCGACTACAAGCTGGTGCTCAATGCATCCGACCTTTCCGGTGGTGTTTATATTGCTACTCTGACATTCGTCTCAGATGGCAGTACAATGACACGTACGATCAAAATTGTTAAAACAAATTAAACAATTTGCTTGAGCGGGGAGGGGAACCTCCCCGCTTTTTTTATGTCACAGAGTGACCCCGACGCTTAGGTCAAATGTAAAATGTAAAATGTAAAATGTAAAATATTAAATGTTAAATGTAAAATGTAAAATGTAAAGTAAGGGCCACACTCCCGGCGCCAAGGTCAAATGTAAAATGTAAAATGTAAAATGTAATTTTTTTAGCCTCTTCCCTGGCAACGAAATGAATTAACCTGGGGTTTAGCGCGGGGGTATAAGCGGATGAGGGAAAATGGAAGATGGTTTTTTGTGAAATATTTTGTATATTTGCAACTTCTTTCACCCACAAAGATCACAAAGGCGGCATAAAGAACACATAGTAGTTAAGAAGGGCACAAAAACATCTGTAATCCGGTACCCATGAATAAAGCTATCTGTTTAGCATGGATTATTATTAGTTTATTTTCTAATGAGCTATTGGCACAGAATGCTCCCATCACCACTGCGGGAACATTATCGACTATCGGGCCTACCACGGTGATATCCATAACGGCGATAAATTTTACCAATATTTCAAGCTGTAACCTGGAATTGGTTTATGACTCGACAATTGCGAGGGCCACATCCATTACAACCGGTCCACTGTTGGGGGGCAACCTGAGTTCAAACCTTTCTGTTCCCGGAAAAATTGTACTTGGGTGGTATACCTATCCTGCAATAACTTTAGGGGGAGCACCCGTCCTTTTCAACATTACGTTTGACAAAGTTGATACCGGAACAACTGCGCTCACATGGTTTGCCGACGGTTATTCCTGTATCTATTATGATGGCAATGAACATGCATTGAATGATCTTCCGACCTCCACTTATTACATCAACGGGACGCTGACCTTTCTGGCGACTGTTGCGCCGGCAGTAGCTGCTCCGGTTATTACGGGAACCAAGGGAGAGAATGTTAATATACCTTTTCCCGTTACAGGTTTTAACGATGTCGGCAAATTTACGCTGACCCTGAATTATGATCCTACGGTAATCATTTATCAATCGTTTACCGGGAATGCCGGTTATGCCGGTTTGTCCGTTGACGGGAGTTTCCCGGGTATCCTCATTGCATCCGGGCTGGTATCTGCAGGAGTGTCGGGTATAACCCTGCCTGACAGTGCCAACTTGTTTACCTTGAATTTCAAGCTTTACTCCATCGGGACAACACCCATCGTATGGTCGGATACCGGAATTTCCTGTGAATTTTACGGGCCTCCGCCCACATATATACCTTTGAGCGATATTCCTAAGGGCCGGCACTATGTTGATGGTTCGGTTACGGTGAATGCACCCTTCGGGATACCACTTCCGGGTGAAGGAGCAAACGGAAACGGGGATGAACACTCCCTGGTACTCGCATCCAGTCCTAACCCGTTTTCAGAAGATGTGAAGCTGACCTGGTTTTTACCAGAGACAGGGCAGGTTTTGTTAGAGATCAGGGATTTATTGGGAATGAAGGTCAGTACGCTGGTTGATCAGGTTGAGCAGGAGGGAAATCACAGCATGCAAGTATCTTCAATCTCTCTTCAACCCGGAATTTATATTGCCCGGATCACATTGAGGACAAATAGAGACATAATGACAAGGAGCGTGAAGATGGTTAAGAACAGTTCAATGGAGTGACAGAAGGCGGACGAGCGGACTTGTTAAATGGCAATATTTTAATTACGAATTATGAATTACGAATTACGAATTACGAATGTTTTATCTATAACCCAATAACTAATAACCAATAACCAATTTAAATCTGTGAAAAAGATTGTTCTGATCGTGATCCTGGCATTGACTTCACTGCAGTTGATTTCACAGGAGCATGCACTGCTGACAATTCCTAAGCATCAACAAAATGCGCCGATTTCGACGGTGGGAACCGCATCAAATACAGGAACTATTGATTCTGTTGCGATCACGGCTACTAATTTCATTTATATTGCCGGGTGTAATCTTCATTTTTTATATAATCCTGCTATTGTTTCTTTTAGTCATGGCAGAGTCGGTCCACTTTTACCCTTTGGTCTCACTTTCGCCCTGATAGCACCAGATACTATTTCTTTAGGGGGATATGGTTCCAAGGGTGATACATTACCAGACAATACAATTCTTTTCTACCTTGTTTTTACAAAAGTTACAACGGGAACATCGCCAATAACCTTTTATGATGGTAATTATGGTTATGACTGCGTTTGGTATGACGGGAACACTCAAGATACTTCGTGTAATGACATTCCGTACTCAACCTATTACCACAACGGTTCTATAACTTTCGCCTGTTTACCCGGCACGTGGCAGGGCACGACCAGCAGCGATTGGAATGATGCGACGAACTGGTGCGGTGGAGTTCCTACTGCTGCAACGAATGTAGTCATTCCTGCAGGGGGCAATCAACCGGTGATTGGCTCTACCGGCGGCTTATGCAATAATATTACAATCAATGGGGCTTTGACGATTTCCGGAAGTAATTCATTGACTGTAAGCGGTAACTGGACAAACAATGGCACATTTACAGGAAATTCCAGTACGGTTACTTTTAATGGGTCAGGGGCGCAAACCATTGGTGGTAGTTCTATTACAACCTTTTATAATGTAGTTACGAGCGGAACCACCAATACCACTGCTGCTGATACAAGTAGCATTTCAGGCAGTCTTTCTATCGGGAACGGGACTATTTTCACAGCAGCGGGTTATCCTTTGACCGTTAGCGGAACGACGACTGTCGGAGGAGGTACGAGCGGGACATTGACCATTTCGTCGGCCACCGGGACGAAGACATTTACGGGAGCCGTGACGATTGCGAGTGGCGGCCATTTGACAGAAAGTGCAGCAGCCGCACTTTCATTTGGTAATAATGTTACCATTAACAGCGGTGGTACATTAACGGAGAGTGGTGGTGCACAGGTAGGTATTGCCGGGAGTTTATCGAATAGCGGAACTTATACAGCCAGTAACGGTGTGCACACGTTTTCAGGAACCGGACAGGCTTTAAGCGGGACAATTTCAATCCCGACCGTTTTAGTTAGTGGTACCTATACTAACAACGGGACATTTACAGCGGGAACTGTATTAGCAGGAGCAGGCGGTTTAACACAAGCGGCAAGTTCAACGCTTAATATTGGTGGATCTTCAGGAATATCAACACTTACAGCCACTGCATCCGGCAACACAGTAAACTACACAGGATCTGGTCAAACAATACATTCAAATAATTATTATAATC
>CAZUYY010000363.1:0-3493 GCA_964624935.1 uncultured Prolixibacteraceae bacterium | reverse complement strand
GTGCTGCAGCAGCAAGAATTCTTGGCACAATTGCACAGGGTTCGGTTGCAGTGGAAGTAACTACAGCTTTTGTCAATGAGGCCTTCTGTTGCGGCTGCCAGACCTGTATCCGTGTTTGCCCATATACTGCGATCTCCTTTAATGAGGATAAAAAAGTATCGGAAGTGAACGAGGTGCTTTGTAAAGGATGCGGAACCTGTGGCTCGACATGTCCGTCGGGAGCCATCACCAGCAAACATTTTACGGATCGTCAGATCCTCTCGGAAATTGAAGGAATAATGTCAATGTCATACAAAGAAATCTGATCATGAACTTCAGACCAACTATCGTAGCTTTTCTTTGCAACTGGTGCGCATATACCGGCGCCGATCTTGCAGGGACATCCCGTATGCGCTATGCTCCGAACATCCGCATCATCCGGGTCATGTGTTCGGGAAGAATTGATCCCACCTTTATCCTGACTGCCTTCCAGCAAGGCGCCGACGGAGTATTGGTTTGTGGTTGTCATCCCGGTGACTGCCACTACCAGACGGGGAATTATAAATGTCTTCGCAGGTTCAAGCTGATTGAAAAATATATCGCCCAGATGGGAATTGAGCCGGAACGGCTTAAACTGGAATGGATCAGCGCCAGTGAAGGAAAACAATTCGCCGAATTGGTGAACGAGATGACGAAAGCCATCCTGAATGCCGGTCCATGTAAGATAAAAAGCACACTGGAAGTTACACATTTAAAATCATAGAAGATGCCTCCCGACTCACCAAATCCCAAGCCCAAACTGAAGCTCGCCATTTATTGGGGAGCCGCCTGCGGTGGTTGCTGCGTTTCGGTTCTCGACACCCATGAGAAGCTGCTGGACATTGTTGCCGCCGCCGATCTTGTGTTCTGGCCCATTGCAATGGATATCAAATACAAGGACATAGAAGCCTTACCTGACAAATCCATTGATCTGACCCTTTTTAACGGGGCAGTCAGGAACAGTGAAAATAAGCACATGGCCCAGGTATTGAGGAACAAATCGAAGATTCTCGTTGCCTATGGCGCCTGCGCTTATATGGGAGGGATCCCGGGGCTTGCAAATTTTACCACAAAGAACGAGATCTTCAAAAGGGTTTACGATGAATGTGAATCAACAGTAAACCCGGAAAAGATCAAACCACAGACTGAATATACTGTCAAAGAAGGGAAACTGGATATTCCGGAGATGTTCAATGACGTTTATACCCTCAACCAGGTGGTGGAAGTGGATTATTTTATTCCCGGTTGCCCGCCCCAAAGCGAGCGTCTCATTGAAGTCTTCGGCGCCATTGCGTCAGGCGCTCAGTTGCCGCCAAAAGGCTCTGTTGTGGGGGCAAATGAAAAGACGAACTGCGATGAATGCAAACGTAAAAAATCAGACAACAAAGTCATAAAGAAATTTTACCGTCCCTGGGAGATCCAGGATGACAAAGAAACCTGTTTCCTTGAACAGGGCGTGATCTGCATGGGCCCTGCAACACGTGGCGGTTGTGGCGTTCGTTGTGTAACCGGCAATTCTCCCTGCCGCGGATGCTATGGCCCCCCGGCAGCAGCTTCAGATCCCGGCGCCAAGATGATGTCTGCTATCGGGACCATGATCGATGCGGATACTCCCGAAGAGATCGACAAAGTCATCGACAGCATCGTCGACCCGGCCGGACTGTTCTACAGATTCAGCTTACCATCGTCAATCCTTGGAAGAAAAATTGTCTAATAAATAAAACTAAAAGATGAAAACCATCACCATCGACCCCATTACGCGGCTGGAAGGCCACGGAAAAATAGAGATCTTTCTTACGGATGAAGGCGAGGTTGACAATGTCTACTTCCAGGTTCCTGAATTAAGGGGCTTTGAGAAATTCTGTGAAGGAAGGCCTGTGGAGGAACTCCCTTCCATCGTCACAAAGATCTGCGGCGTCTGTCCGGGTTGCCACCACATGGCTTCAGGAAAGGCAGTGGATGCAGTATTTGGCGTTACCCCCCCTCCTACTGCAAAGAAACTGCGGGAATTGTTTTATATGGCCCATTTCGTTCACAGCCACATTGCCCATTTCTATGCACTGGCAGCGCCTGATTTTGTGGTTGGCCCGAATGCCAGCCCGGCTGAACGGAATATCCTTGGCGTCATTGCCAAGGTTGGGATTGAGATCGGGACAGAAGTAATCAAACAACGCCGCATTGCCCAGGAAATACAGGCTTTGCTGGGGGGCCATCAGACGCATGTTGTAATGAACATTCCCGGAGGGGTAAAGAAAGGCCTGACAGAAGAAGAACGTGATGATATTGTTAAAAAGGCAGAAGGGTTCATTGAATTTTCAAAATTCTCGATGAAACTTTTCAAAGATGTTGTTTTGGGAAATAAAGATTATGTCGATCTCATCCTCAACGGACCTTATTCATTGAAACTTCATTCGATGGGACTGGTGGATGACAATAACAAAGTGAATTTTTATGACGGGCACGTGAGGGTGGTCGATACAAACGGAGAACAACTCTACCGTTACTCTCCGAAAGATTATATGGATTATGTAGAAGAAAGAGTAGAACCCTGGACCTATTTGAAATTTCCGTACCTGAAGAAGATTGGATGGAAAGGCTTTACAGACGGGCAGGAATCAGGTGTTTATCAGGCCACTCCCCTGTCGAGGCTGAATGCATCTGACGGAATGGCGACGCCTATAGCCCAGCAGGAATATGAGTTTATGTATAAGACGCTGGGTGGAAAGCCTGTTCATGCCACGCTTGCTATGCACTGGGCCAGGCTGGTGGAGCTGATCTATTCTGCTGAACATTGCTATGAGCTGGCCACCGATCCGGATATCACAGGGAAAGAATTGAGGGCTCCCATTGAAAAGATCGTTGGCGAAGGTGTCGGAATTGTAGAAGCCCAGCGAGGTACCCTTACCCATCACTATTGGACTGACGACAGGGGAATGGTAAGAAAAGTGAACCTGATCGTCGGAACCACCAACAACCATGCAGCCATCTGTATGTCACTGAAGAAAGCAGCCCAGGGACTGATCAAAAAAGGGATACCGGCAACAGAAGGTACGCTTAATATGGTTGAAATGGCTTTCCGTGCTTACGACCCCTGTTTTTCCTGTGCCACACATTCACTGCCCGGGCAAATGAGGATGGTGGTCAATTTTCATAATTCAAAGGGTGAGATTATCCGGAGCATCGGGAGATAAAAGAACATTAACATGCCAGGGGAGAAAATTTTGATATTAGGAATAGGCAATGATATTCTGAAAGACGACGGGATCGGACCAAAGCTTGTAAAAGACCTTCAAAAAGAAATCTTCCCTGAAGGGATCTGTTTTAAAACGAGTTCGATGGGAGGGCTGGAGATCCTTGAATGCTTGGTGGCGGGGTAGTATACTAGCCATCATGCAACGCAGGATCGCTATCCAGCAGGTCGAGTCGCTGTCGGGCCATGTGGCCGACAAAGTCCGCGCCGGCCTCGTCGAGTTGA
>CAZUYY010000362.1:0-3493 GCA_964624935.1 uncultured Prolixibacteraceae bacterium | reverse complement strand
GAAACACGACCTGATTGCTGTGAACGTATTTGATGAACGCGAAATGGAGATACCGGACATGGGTATGATCCGTGTTAAAAATGCAGAGACGGGTCATCGTATGTGGGTCGATTCCTCCAGCACGAAAGTCCGTGAAATATACGCCGAAAGGGCTCTTAACCAGTCACGTTACCTCAACGATACATTCCGCAAGAGTGGAGTCGACGTGGTGAAAATAAGAACTGACCAGGACTACGTCAAACCCCTGATCGGTTTATTTAAGAAAAGAACAGCAAGAAAATAATTGACAATTGATAATTGATAATTGATAATTTTTCGTAATTCGTAATTCGTAATTCGTAATTGAAATTTTTTAAAACATATTGCCTTCTGACTGTCTTCCTGCTTACCGCAGGTGTTTCCTTTGCCCAGGACTACAAAGCCACGGCAAATATTACTCCCGGAAGCATCCTCATTGGCGATCAGGTCGAATTGAGCCTTATTTTTAGCGGCCCTTCCGGAACAGAAGTGATCTGGCCAACGATAAAAGACACTATTCTTGGCAACCTTCAGGTAATTAACAGGACGAAAATAGATACTTCCTTATCAGCGGATAAAAAGACGCTTCAGCTTAGCCAGAAACTGCGCATTACCTGTTTCGATTCCGGCTTTTATACCATCCCCCCGATCAATTTCTTTTATCGTCACTTGCCTGATACTACCATCCGGAATATACAAACCAATATACAGGCTCTCACGGTTCATACACTCGCAGTCGATACTACAAAGGCTATCAAACCCATCAAAGGACCTGTCAGAATTGGTTTTTCCATCCTTGAATTCCTGCCCTGGATCATCGCCGGGTTGCTGTTTGTTGCCGTTGCAGGGTTCCTGATCTGGTATTACCTCAAAAGAAAAAAGGGTGAACCCATTTTCGTCCTTCGCCCCAGTGTCAAATACCAGCCTCATGAATGGGCGCTGATGGAACTGGAGAAACTCCGGGCTAAAAAATTATGGCAGACAGGAAAAATAAAGGACTATCATACAGAACTTACCGATATCCTTCGTAAATATTTCGAGGACAGGTTTCATATCATGGCCATGGAAAGCACAACTGCTGAGATTCTCGAAGACCTGGAAGCCAAGACCTTGATTGCTAAAGAAAACCGGGAAGTGCTTAGCAGGATCCTTTTGATGGCCGACCTTGTCAAATTTGCCAAATACCTTCCCCTGCCTGAAGAACATGACCACAGCATGGAATACGCGGTCGATTTCATCAATAAAACCTATTCAACTCCTGAACCCCCTGTAGTATGTTGAAAGGAATCACATTTGCATCACCGGGCTATTTTTATTTGCTGCTGTTCATTCCTTTACTGGTAGCTTGGTACTTTTACAGGCTGAGGGTCAATAATGCAGATATCCAGGTATCCGGCACTGCCGGATTTGAAGGGGTGAAGAAAGGTCTTCGTCTGTACCTCTATCATGGCCTTTACGTTTTACGGATGCTGGCGGTTATATGCCTGATCCTGGCACTGACACGGCCTCAATCCAAAAAAAGCCGCCACGATATTACCGTCGAGGGAATCGACATTGTACTGGCAATGGATATCTCAGGCAGTATGATGGCGATGGATTTCAAACCCAACCGTATAGAAGCTTCCAAGAATATCGCAATGGAATTTATTGATGGACGACCGAATGACAGAATAGGACTCGTTATCTTCAGCGGCGAAGCTTTTTCTCAATGTCCCCTCACCACAGACCATACCGTTTTGAAGAATCTTTTCCAGGATATTCATAGCGGGATGATCGAAGATGGAACTGCAATAGGTGATGGGTTAGCCACAGCCCTCAACAGGCTTAGAGGAAGCAAGGCGATTTCGAAAGTGATTATCCTGCTTACTGACGGAGTGAATAATATGGGGTCCATCGACCCGCTTTCAGCAGCAGAGATCGCTAAGCTTTATGGGGTCAGGATTTATACGGTTGGCATCGGGTCTGTTGGCATGGCGCCATATCCTGTCCAGACACCCTTCGGAATTCAGATAACACAGTTGAAGGCCGATCTCGATGAAGACCTGCTCAAACAAATTGCAAAGGAAACTGATGGAAAATATTTCCGGGCTACCGGCAACACAAAACTTCGCCAGGTTTATCAGGAGATAGATAAAATGGAGAAATCAAAAATAGATGTTACTGAGTTTCATAAGAAAAATGAGGAGTTTTATTTCCTGGCATGGATCGCCTTTTTCGCCATCGCCCTGGAAATAATCCTCCGCAACACATATTTCAGAAATACACCATAATGTTCAGGCTCGCTCATACTAACTTTCTCTACCTTCTGGTTCTTATCCCGGTCTTTACTGTCTTGCTGGTGTTGTTCCTGGTTTGGAGGAAAAAAGCACTCAACCGGTTCGGCGAGTACGACCTCGTCCACCGGCTGATCCCGGAATTTTCTACCAGCCGCCTGATCTTTAAATTCATTCTGTTGATGATTGCCTATGCCTTTCTCGTGATGGCGCTGGTTGATCCTCAGACAGGCTCAAAAATTGAGAAAGTCGAGCGAAGAGGCATTGATGTAATGATCGCATTGGATGTTTCCAACAGCATGCTGGCCGAAGATATCAAGCCAAACCGGCTCGAGAGGGCAAAACAGGCCATCTCCAAACTCATCGACCGGCTGGAAGGCGACCGTATAGGAATCATTGTCTTTGCAGGGAAAGCTTATAACCAGTTACCTATTACTACCGACTACGGTGCAGCCAAGATGTTCCTGACAGCCATCACTACCAACATCGTCCCGGTTCAGGGGACCGCCATCGCCGACGCTATTGATATGTCCATCAATTCCTTCGGCGAATCGAAACACAATAAAGCCATCATCGTGATTTCCGACGGAGAAGACCACCAGGGAGGGGTACTCGAGAAAGCTGAAGAAGCCGCTAAAAAAGGCATCATAGTGTATGCCGTAGGGATAGGAACACCCGAAGGCGGGCCAATCCCTGTATACACAAATAATGTCCTTACAGGCTTTAAAAAGGACCACGAGGGAACAACCGTCGTTACCAAGCTCGATGATTCAATGCTGGAGAAAATTGCATCGGTCGGAAAAGGAATGTATGTACGGTCGACAAACTCTGAAGAAGGCTGGCAAAAAGTCTTTGATGATCTCAACAAGATCCAGAAATCGGAACTGGAAAGCAAACAATTTTCAGACTATGAAGACCGTTTTCAATATTTCCTGGGGTTCAGCCTGATATTCCTTATCTTTGAGCTGTTCGTCCTGGATAGAAAAAATCAGTGGTTTAGCAAATTTAAACCGTTTTAATTCGTAATACGAAGAGCCCCACCCCCCGACCCCTCCCCCAAGAGGGAGGGGCGAAATGAAAGGTGAAAATATGAATAAATCAAAAAATAAACATACCATGTCGGATGTCAACTGTCACGAAATCCCCCTCCCTCTTGGGGGAGGGGCTAGGGGTGGGGTCCTTGACCTGGGAAGGGTCAGGGG
>CAZUYY010000361.1:0-3500 GCA_964624935.1 uncultured Prolixibacteraceae bacterium | reverse complement strand
CTCCAATCTACCTTGTTCGAAATTCAGAATTCGTTGATCGATATTCGAGTATTCAGTTAGTCCACTTCACTTCTCACCCTTCACTCTTCACTTATTATAATATTCGAGTATTCAAATTAAAATTTCCATAAAAAGTACTATCTTTACAATCATGAAAGCCTGGATCATTGAAAAGATTTGTGACCTGAAAACTGAAAACAATCCCTTGAAGCTGGTCGAACTTCCCATACCGGAACCGCAGGAAGGCGAATTGTTGATAAAAGTGAGCGCTTGCGGGGTCTGCCATACCGAGATTGACGAAATCGAAGGTCGTACACCACCGGGTCATTATCCGGTGGTTCCCGGGCACCAGGTAGTGGGCACGGTGGAGCAAAGCCGGGGAACTAAATCCGGCATCAAAAAAGGGGATAGGGTAGGGGTTGCCTGGATTTATTCAGCCTGTGGAAAATGTCAGTACTGTCTTTCCGGCAATGAAAACCTATGTGAGGATTTTCGGGCAACAGGAAGAGATGTCAACGGCGGATATTCTGAATATATGGTCGTTCCTGAAAATTTTGCCTATCCTATCCCAGTCATTTTTTCCGATGCCGAAGCGGCACCCCTGCTGTGTGCCGGCGCCATCGGTTACCGCTCAATTGCCCTGACGGGAATGAGCGATGGGAAACAGATCGGGCTTACAGGATTTGGGGCTTCGGCGCACCTGGTGTTGAAACTGATCCGCTACCAATACCCGCGATCTTACGTTTATGTGTTTGCACGCAGCCCTGAAGAAAGGAAGTTTGCGCTTGATCTTGGCGCCCAATGGGCGGGCAACACAAGAGATAAACCACCCGTTCTGCTTGATTGTATCATCGATACCACTCCCGTTTGGGAGCCTGTAGTTTGTGCGCTGGAATGTCTGAAGCCCGGAGGTAGGCTGGTTATAAATGCTATTCGGAAAGAGTCGGTTGACAAAGAATATCTGATCAATATCGATTATCCCCGCCACCTTTGGATGGAAAAAGAGATTAAAAGTGTAGCAAATGTCACGAGCCGGGATGTGAGGTCATTTATCCGTGTAGCGGCTGAAATGTCGTTGAAACCGGAAACAATGATCTATCCATTTGAAGATGCCAACCGCGCTATTATGGACATTAAGAAACAAAAGATCAAAGGCGCTAAAGTGCTGGTGCTGTAAGACCGGTTCTTTGTGGTATAATTTGTGTAAAAAAACAGAGCCTCTGCCTGGCTCGTGCCGGTCTATTACGATCTAAATTCACAAATCGTTGATCGATATTCGATTATTCAAACCGTCTTTTCATCACAACGAATAGAGCCTTTGGAGTCCGGGGAGCATTATCTTTAAATTCCGTGTCTTTTATCTCAGTAATAAAAAACTTTCCTTCAAACGTCTCTCTGATAATTTTCTCTGAAATACGATGTGGCCCAATTCCCGTTTCAGGCATTTTGTCACTAAAGCATTTTAAGAACAATAGTCCTGAATCGTTGAGTAAATTGAAAACCTTATTGGCATACGTTTCCCGCTTGTCCTCGTCAATAACATGAAAGCACCCTCTGTCAAAAATGAAATCGAATTTTTTTGTCAGGTTTGTCTTCAGGATATCATCCTGAATAAATTCGATCGTAGTATACGCTTGTTTCGCTAATAAGATTGCATCTTCCGAGATATCAGTACCAGTCACTTCAAATCCTCTTTCTGCAAGTTTATTTGCCTGAGTAGCGGGTCCGGTGCCAATGTCAAGAAAAGTACCTGAATTTAACCCCAGTTTATCCAGAGAATTTTTCAGATCCTCGTCTAAATCAGGGTTATACCATGGCATTTCAGTGATCTTGATGTTTTTATAAACATTTCCCCAATCAAAATTTCTTTGTTCTGTCATCTTTTTTTTCTTAAAAACAGTACAAAAATAACTATTTCTTTTTTCTGCAACAACCCATGTAACAATGGGCCACATCTCATCTGAATTGTTACTGTTATAAATGTCGTTGTCAAAGTGAAGTTGCATAACGATACTTTGAGGATGAGATTACCATTTGAGCCTTATTACCTGCATAGACGCAGGTGTATGTTTTTATTCCTGTTTTGGTCAATACTTCAAGTAAATCTCTTACTGTATCTTTTTCACCTTTTCTGTGATAATCATCAATTATAATAATAAAATCATCAGTAGATTTAAATTTCTCAGCTAATAAGCAAATATCATGTCTTGAATACCGGTCAGAGCCAACAGGCCCATCGACAATGTACAGATCAAATATATCGACAATTTTATCTTTTATTGCTCTATATGTCTTAACAGGATATCCTTTGATTTCCATCAAATCGGATTCCAAATGCAGAATAGTTGAATTGGAAGACATTGAATACTTTGTCTTAAATACATCTATCCATTCGGAACTTTGCTCAATAATTACATGCGTTGATTCTTTTAACTCATTTACGATAAAGGATGAAATAAGCTTTGAAGACTCACCAAGGCCGAACTCAATTATCTTTTTTGGCTTAAAGTCTGCAAGGATTTTCGTAAGAATACATAAGAAAGAATAATTTGCAGCATGTCTGCCAGGACTTATTGCCAGTTCTTCCAACCATTTCCGTCCCCTGATGGTATCATGATAAATATGAGCCCATTCAATTTCCTTGCTTTGGCCAACTAAAAAATTCCTTTTTGTCAGGAATTCCTTAATTATCAATTTAATTTTTCGTGAGATCATGTTAATACTGTATGATTTTATAAAATAACACCTTGATAGGATGGAAGTATTTTAAAATGCCCCGCCTGATTGTTGACCAGAATATCATAAAAATTCGAGCTAAATTAATAAGTTTTCATAAACCTTTCTTAAACTATTTTTTTGTAATTTGCGAATGAAATTTTACCAGGTTTTCTTTTTTAAGTCTTCATAACTTTTAAAATGTATCAGACACTGGCTGAAAACGCCGATACATCGTTTCTTTCAAATAAAGTAACGGATAAGATTGCAACTAATTATTATATTTATATGATTCAATGAACACAAATAAATTATTAAGTTTTATCATACCAGTTTATAATGCTGAGAATACCTTATCCAGATGCCTGGATAGTATATTAAGACAAACCAATAAAAATTATGAAATAATTATTGTTAATGATGGTTCAAATGACCACTCCGAAAATATTATAGATAAGTACGTCATGGCATATCCTGATTTAATTATTGCTTGTACAAAAGAAAATGGAGGCCCGGGTGACTCAAGGAATTATGGGATTAAAAGATCGAGTGGCCGTTTTGTAGCTTTTGTGGATAGCGATGATTTTATCGAAGGTGATTACACCAAAATAGTTACGGATTTTGTTGATAAGTATGATCCTGACATGATTATTATAAATTACAATAGGATCTATAATAAGAAAAAAAACATTTTTGAAAGAGTTTACAAATTTAATAAATGGAATGTTTTTAATAAACCAGTTAACATTGCCGTAATGCCCGAAATTATTTGCAATATTGAAGGA
>CAZUYY010000360.1:0-3500 GCA_964624935.1 uncultured Prolixibacteraceae bacterium | reverse complement strand
GTCCTTCGGATTTGCTGCCAAGTATAAAATGAACCCCGTCAACAACCAGCTTGTCCGGGAATAATTCAGCCGGAATGCCGTACCCTTTCAAGACAAAAACGCCATTTTTCTTGTATTTCCCGCTATTGATCACATTTTCATTAAATTCCAGGGGTAATGGAGAGCTAACCGGTTCACTTAATTTTTCAAGGGGAGGGGCTAAAGTGACTGCAAAGCTTTTCATTTCATATTTGGTAAGACTCAAGATCAGCTTCCCGTCTTTCAAAGCAGCTTCCCCTGTTTTACGTTCCTGTCCGTCGACTTCATAGGCCGCTGTGATTTTTCCTGCGAAACTGATTTCAACATTATCAATGTCTTTCCCAAAAAGTTCCTGCAACCGGATTATGATCTGTTTACCAGTCTCTGCTTTTTTTAAGGCGCGTATATCAACTTCCGGTGTATTCACTTTTACAAGACAGAATGTATTTCCAAGAAAACCAGAATGTACAGGTACCTCGAATGCCTTCAGCGGTTGGTTTACGCTACGACCCAACCATTCCGACTGACCGGTGCGCCAATCGCCCTTGTGGCTGTAAAGACCATAGGTGAGTTCATGGGTTCCAAAGTCCTGGGTCGCCTGATCGTGATAAAAATTAGTAGCCGGAGTATAAAGTAATGTAAGTCGAAGAGTTTTGTCATCAGGCTTATCCGACCCGAATTTACAATCTTCCAATACGGTCATGCCGAAGTTACCCGATTTATCGGTGAGGTCAAACCATTCCCTGGAAGGGACTTCATATTTTTTTTCATTGTTGGTTGCCCGTTCGATCGTCCCAAATCCAAGCTTATAGGTGGCTACAGGATTGCTTGCCGTAAGCGGGAAGGCCGCTTTCAGGCAAACACCCTTCGATTGCCAGTCAACGGTGTTCCGGAATAAAATTCTCTTTCCGCTTGCTCCTGCAGTCAGGCTTATATTCTGGACGAAAACTGAACCCCTTGAGGATCTTTCGACTCTCAGGGTAATCCGGACAGGTCCATTTTCTGTCAGTGTGATCTCAGGAACGCCATCGACATATCCGATAGGAGGATTCTTCCGGTCTTTCCAATCCATATTCCAGGCAGGCCAGTATTCTGGGTGTTCTTTCTGGAATTCGAGTCGTGCAGGGGCGGACAGGATCTCTTTATTTTGTTTTTTGTCGAGAATGGAAGATACATCACCATTGGTGTTCAGCACGACTTTGTAGAATTCGTTTTCAATGAAAGTATCTCCTGAAAGGAGGTTGTTTTTTAATTCGCTTTCCGTTTGCGAAGGCCATACATGATAACAGATAAGCCCGAAAGAAGGGATATTGGCAAGGAACAGGAATTTTAGATAACCCTTTGTCCGGCTAAGGATCTGTGATGGAACTTCATTTCCATCCGGACCGACGACCTGGATGAATTCAGGCATTGCTTCATTATACAGCACTTCTGCCTCTACCACATCTTCACGTGAAACGGCGATTGGATTATAAACCACGAGGGCTTTACCGTTCCCTCTTGTATCCATATCCCCGGTCACGGTCCCGACCGAACTTTCCAGAGCAGAAGCAAATGTATTCTGGGCCAGCACTTCATCGTTCCATGTATATTCATAGGCTTTCGGGATGCAGGTTCCCGGAAGCATATCGTGCATCTGGCTTTGAAGTGTCAGCCACCAGCCTCCGTTCAGAGCAGAAAACGGATAGGAAATTCCTCCCAGCCAGTCGGCTGTTACGGCCATGGGTTCAGCGGCCTGGGCGAGCAGTTCGTTTTTTCTGTTCCATCGCTTCATGTAAGCCTCGGATGAAAGGGAGCCGGCCGAATGCTGAGTCAGCAAAAGATCTCCCGTATAGGTTGGAAGCTTGCTCTTCTGATCATCTGTAAGGTCCCGGAAAAATTGATCGGAAGAACAGAGATAAACATGTATTTTACTATCAGGGTTTTGAAGGCTTCCCAAGCCGTTTTTAATGGCAAATTCAGAAGGTGCACCTCCGATATCTCCGGTTCCGTAATAACGGTAATCTGCATAAACACCGTATTTCTTGCCATTCTCCATGACACGGTCGACCCAGTATTTTGCAGTATCGAGCCTGGGCTGGATATCTCCTCCGTAATCAGTAGCATTAAGAGCCGCTACAACACCTTTGCCATCGGGACCAATCCAGTTCCCAATATTGAAAGGGATCCCCACGGCAGAGCCCCAAACCAGCTTTTGCGTAGAAAACCCTTTAATACCGCAATGTGCAAGAACAGAAGGAATATGTGCCTGGAATCCGAAACAATCGGGAAGCATAAAATCTACGCTTTCCCTGCCAAATTCACTCCGGAAATAATTATTTCCATAAAGTATATGCCTGAGAATAGACTCAGGCGAAGGAATGTTGGCATCACATTCGTCTATGGACGATCCTCCTACGAACCAACGTCCTTTAGTAATATATTTCTTCAGCTTTTCATACTTGTCGGGATAATATTCTTTCATCATCTCATACCGGTGTGCACCCGTAAATGTGAAAACATAGGGATCGTATTTTTCGAAAAAGCGAAAATTGTCATCCAATGTGGCTTTTAGGTATTGGTCAATCGTTTCAGGGTAATCCCACCGCCACTGGGTATCGAGGTGCGCGTAGCCGACCGTGTATAAAACCGGATCGCGGGAAAGGTCATATTTCAACTGGTCCATAGTTTTAATCTCCGGTTGTGCCCAGAGACTGCAATTACAGAGGAACAATAAAAGAATGTAAAAAGGCGTTTTGTACCGTTTCATAGGAAATTGATTTTCTCCGTAAAAATAGGGAATTATTAATTCCTCAAAAAATGATACTTTTGTTAAAAATTATTCAAATCCGGTAAAAAATATGAAAAAGATCATTCTTTTCCTTGCTGTCACGGCGATACTGTTATCCTGCACAGGTAAACAAGGAAGCCAGTTTAAGATAAAGGGAGTCATTAAAGGTGGTGAGGCTGCCATGGTTTACCTTCAGAAAATGGATAGTACGGGATGGGTCACAAATGACTCTGCAAATGTAAAAAATGGAGAGTTTGAATTCAAAGGAAAGGTGGAATCACCTGATCGCTGGAATATAAAGATCAAGGGAAAAGAAATGATGTATCCTTTCTTCCTTGAAAATTCAGATATCCGGCTTACCGTTCATGCCGACAGTGCCGGGGTTATCGATGTTACCGGGTCGTCAGGCCAGGATCTTTATAATATCTACATTAAGAAAAACGACAGTATTCAGAAACTTGTCAATGATCTGGATCCCATATATGCAAAAGCAGATTCCTTAAAGGATACTGCCGCAATGAAAAAGCTTGATAAGACATCCGACGGCTATGACAATGAAATGAAAAGTCTGATTGTAGATCTTGCAAAGAAGAATCCTGCATCACCTGTAGGTCCCTGGCTAATCATGAGAAATTCGTACCGGTTTGAGTTCCCTGAACTTGACTCGGTGTCGCATGTTTTTGATTCCACACTTTCTCATTCTTTCTTCTAC
>CAZUYY010000359.1:0-3505 GCA_964624935.1 uncultured Prolixibacteraceae bacterium | reverse complement strand
TCTTCAACCGTGCCGATGCAATGTATTATCCAGTTTTTGCCCCCGTCTTTTGTATTCAGAATAAGGCCTTTATCTCCGACAACAGTTCCTGAGGTTGTGTCGGTAAAGAAAACCGAATTGAAATTCAGGTTCGGATTGAGGGATGAAATGATCCAGTTCGTTCCTCCGTTTGAAGTGGTCAGAAGTGTCCCGTTTCCGCCAGAGACAAGTCCCCATGATTGACCTGAAAGACAAACGGAAGTAAGAATATCTGGTATTCCAGTCAACGGTGTACTCCAAGTCGCTCCACCATCGTTTGTTTTAAAAAGCACTCCCTGATTGCTACCGTTAAATCCGGCTATATAACCTGTATCGGAACTGGTAAAGAACACAGAAATGAGATCGCACGAAGTTCCTGTTGAACCATAAGTCCATGTATTGCCTGCATCAATTGTTTTAAGCTGGGTACCGCCCGGTCCCACTGCATAACCTATGCTGTGTGTAGGAAAACTGAGAGAATACAATGCGTATGGATATTCTGTCTGTATCGACCAGGAAGTCCCTCCATTATTAGTTTTAAGGATAAATCCCCAACCTGTTGTATCAGTTTCCCCTGCCACATACCCTGTCACTGAATCGGTAAAAAACACTGCATAAAAATTGTATTCTGAGTTGTAGGGAATAGAAGTCCAGTGAGATCCGGCATCAATGGTCTTAACAATGTTCCCTGTATAACCCACAGCATAACCTATGTTTTTACTGGGAAAAAAAACAGAACATGTACTATATCCCAAGGTGCCTGGCATTTGGGTCCAGTTAGCTCCTGCATCCGTTGTTTTTAGCATCGTCCCGGCATTGCCTGCAACGTATCCCGTAAGGCTATCGGTGAAGCAAACTGACCACAGCGATTGGGTTGATCCGCTGTTCAGTTTAGTCCAATTTTTACCTGCATCCGAAGTCTTTAAAATAGTCCCCCCCGCACCAGTCGCATAAGCAGTATGTGCATTTGTAGCATAAACCGCCACCAAGTCCTGACCGGTAAGCGAAAGATTGATCCTGTACCACTGGGAGTATGAAACAAGAGGCATTATAAGAATAAGGGTAATCAGAATTGGATAGTTTTTATCCTTTATCATACCTTATGCTATTTTTAACAAAGTTAAGCATAATCGCATAGGATTATCCCGACCTGCTGTTAATAAATTCCCCGGGCTGCGGGACTTACGGGGAGAAGAGCTATATTCGGATCGGAGTTCTGAAGGTCGATTTGAATAATCGAATAGCGATCAACGAGTTATGATTTTCGAATGGTTTTTGAATAATCGAATATCGATCAACGAAGTTTGAAGTCAGATCGGAAGGCTTAAGTCAGATTTGAACAATCAAATATCGAACAACGAGTTATGAGTTTCGAATGGTTTTTGATTAATTGAATAGCGATCAACGATTTTTGAAATCCGAATCCTGTTGATCTTCGTCTGAGAAAGTGACTTTGGCGGTGAAGCTGAAGAGGGCTTTGAGCTTGTCCCAGAAATCGCCGCCGAGGACGAAGAGGCTGATGATAAAGATTGCATCGAAGGAGATGTTCAGGATAATCCGTGTGTAAAAATTTGTGGTGAAAATTTGGGGGGCGTAGGCCATTATATAAGTTGGTATTAATGGCAGGCAAAACAGGAAAAGACCGATGTTGTAACGGAGGCGGCTGGCATGGTAGGGCTTGATGACTTTTACGATTCTGTGCCGGAATATAGATTTGATGTAGAGGTAGGAAGGTTTTCCCAGAATGGCGACACTGGAGATCTTCATGAGGGGGGCAGTGAGCCAGAATATTCCGACGATTATATGTTTCAGGGCATGATGGATGACAAATTTTTGTAGAAAGATGCCTGTGGGAAGCATAAAAAAGGAAAGGACAAAGATCGCAAGTCCGAGATACAAACGTGCACCCGGATTCGGGGGATTCAAAATGCTGGTCGTTTGGTTCTCTTTCATGACGGTATTGAGGATGATTTTACAAAAAGAATAACGCTACACCCCCCACTGCAAGTATAGCGCCGGTGATTTCTTTCAGGGTTACTTTTTCTTTGAATAAGATTATTGATGGGGGGATGATTAGTACCGGGACCATGGCCATGATTGTGGAGGCAATGCCTGTGTTGGTGAGTTGGACTGCGAGGAGTGAAAATGAGACGCCGAGAAAAGGGCCGAAGAATCCTCCGAGAGATAGCTGCATCATTGCCTTGTGGTTTGAGATCGCTTTGAAAGTGGCTTTCCATCTGCCGAGGATGGTAAACAGGATAACGAATCCGGCGATCCCTGCCATCACCCTGATTTGAGCAGATGCAAAGGGGTTATAACTTTTAACGACATCATGGATCCCGGCTGTAGCGAGTGAAACAGGATCCTGCATACCGAGCTTGCTCAGGACGAGTCCGAGTGCTTGTCCGAAGGCGCCGCCCAGGCCCAGGAGGATACCCCAGAATGGGTAGTTAAACCTGAATTTTCTGCGGCCTTCCGGTTTCTTTGGCGCTTTTTCCCTTTTGAGAACTACCAGCGCAATACCGGTGATGGTGACGATCATTCCGAGTATGCTCAATCCGGTCATTTTTTCGCCAAGGATGATCCAACTGATAAGGGCAGCCATGGGAGGTGACAACGCCATCAGGAGCATGGAAATCCGGGCACCGATGACGACAAATGATTGAAACAGGCAAAGATCGCCGAAAGTGAAGCCTACCAGTCCTGAGAGGATGAGAATCAACCATGTCCGGCCGGATGCATCTACCGGTAACAGGTAGCCGCGGTAGATCCAGGTGAAGATGCTGAGGAAGAAGAAACCGACGAAAAGGCGTAATAAGTTGACGATCAATGATCCGATTTTCTTGCTGGCAGCTTCAAATGCCAAGGCCGTGACCGTCCAGAACATGGCGGTCAGCAAAGCAGCAAGTTCTCCGGAATGTCTTAACATGCAATCTTAATTAGTACCTGAAAGCCACTCTTGTGGATCCTGGGTGGTTTTTCCAAGCCATATTTCAAAATGAAGGTCAGTTCGTGAATCATCTGGATTGGTATGGACTTTGCCTATCATTTGTTTTGTCGTTACGGTCTGACCATCTTTTACAGTGACCTCTTCGAGGTTGGAGTAAACGGTAAGGTACTCGCCGTGCCTTATTATCACTACCTTGTTGAGGTTGGGGAAAGACATCACACGGCTCACTTTTCCATTGAAGACTGTTCTGACTGAGGCTCCCTTTTCAGTAGAGATATCTATCCCGTTATTTTTCACTTTCACGTATTTCAATACCGGATGGGGATGCTCGCCGAATGAACTCGTGATGACCCCATGCTCGGAAGGCCAGGGCAATTTCCCTTTATTGGAAGCAAAAGAACTTGATAGAACCTGTTCATCATTAGTTAGCATTATTTCGGTGCTTGCCGGTTTCATTTGTGTTTTGGGATTGCGGTTGCCGTTTTTCTTTGCCCTGTCCGCAGCAGCCCTGATCTCGGCAGCTATGAGCTTATTGAT
>CAZUYY010000358.1:0-3512 GCA_964624935.1 uncultured Prolixibacteraceae bacterium | reverse complement strand
TTGAGTTTGTGCCAATAAAGTTCATCCCAAGTAGCAAAATCTTATTATCGAATGTTTTAGTGGCCCATGTTGATCCACTGTTATCAGGGTCAGGTAAGAACGTTGTTGTTTTTATATTTCCCGAAGTATCAGTCTTTAGAATAGCATAATAATCCGTTGCACCAATCGACCAACCAGCATCAATTATACATGTCGTATCAGTCGACAAGAGAATTATTCTTGAAGATCCACTAGTAGCCGTAGGAAACAAATCTACATTCATCATCCCATATCCATTACCTGAAATTTTAATTAATTCGGGATATGTTTCTTCTCTTGTTCCGGCAGAATAATAATTACCATATTGATCACGCGTTGAAGACCATGCATAACCAACAAAGCCTGACTGGCTATAAACCAGCCGCCAGGTTTCATTTCCTGATGTATCAGTCTGTATATAATAAGGCCTTAGCCAGTTTGGATTGTAACATTGTCCTGTAAGTAAAAAACGCTGTTGATCAACATAAAGATTTCTAATAAATTCAGAATAAATGGTAGAATCTCTGTTATATATTTTATGCCAGAATAACTCTCCGCTACTGTCGAATTTAAACATATTGATGATATTATTGGGAATTTCGCCATAAAGAATAGCACATAGAACGTAACCTCCATCCAATGTAAGTTTTACACTTATTGCACCATCTTCGGCTGTATCATATATTAATACTTTGCACCATTCTAAATTACCACAACTGTTTAGCTTCATGATAAATGGATCTGTATGTGGTGAATTATACATCGTTGTAGATCCACATAAAATTAATCCATCGTCAAGAGTATTTTCAACATCAGATATTCCGGTTTGGTTAACTCCATCACCTATCTTCAAATCCCATAATTCATTGCCATTAATATCCGTTTTAATTAACCAACCGTATGTATTTGAATTAACATCCCCTGCTAATAAATATCCTTTATCATAATGTTCAATACAATAATAAGAATATGGCTGCTGTCCATAGCCATAATACCTGATCCAATCCTGAGCAAATAAGGAAAATGAAATCTGAAAAAGGAAACAGACAATCCAAACTTTTTTCACATCACGATATTGATGCGCAAAGTTAAATCAATTCCTGCATTCTGCATCCTAAATTCCTGCATTTTCCGCCTCTGACCACTCCCCTCTCTCTTGGGGAGAGGGCCGGAAGTTGGGTTCTTAAACTTAGCGCTTTTTAGCGTCTTAGCGCTTTTGCGGTAAAAAAAGACTTTTCAAATTGGGCCCAATAAGTAAAGCCACCGGGGATAATGGTTGAGAATTCCTTGAAGAATTTGATTTTTTTTATGATCTTTGTAAAAAAATAAATGGTTATATAAAAATTGATGTCCTGATTAAGAGGTGAAGATGATTGATCATAAACCGTTATATTTCTTTTTCATGCCTTTATTCAAATGCAGAAACCTGTTGTTCCTGTTATTCGTTCTTCTGGTGAGCCAAAGTTCTTGCAAGATGAGCTATTCTTTTACCGGCGCTTCGATTTCGCCGGACGTAAAAACTATTGCCATTCAGTACTTTCCAAATAATGCATCTTTGGTAGTGCCGACCCTCAGCAGGGTTTTCACGGATGCACTGAGGGATTATTTCACTTCCCAGACCAAATTGATCCTTGTTGACAGGAACGGGGATCTCAATATTGAAGGGGCCATCACAGGTTATACAATTACTCCGCAAGCTATTCTGGGGAATGAAACGGCTGCTATGAACCGGATAACCATCACCGTGACAGTGAAATTTACCAATAAAAAGAATGAGAAACAGAATTTCGAAAATAAAACATTCACCCGTTTCCTGGATTACCCAAGCTCACAGAACCTTTCAGCCGTACAGGATGGATTGATCAAGCAAATTGACGATCAACTTGTTCAGGATATCTTTAATCAGGCAGTTGTTAACTGGTGATCTATGAACCGTCAGGATTTTACCGGTTATATCCAGCATCCCCATACCATCAATAGTGGAATGAAAGATGATTTCCGCAGCCTGGCCGACCGGTTTTCCTATTGTTCTTCCATTCAGGTGTTGTTTACCCTTCTCCTCCATGCCGCCAACGACCATGAAGTCAATTTTCAATTAAAGAAGGCGGCGGCTTATACAACCAGCAGGAAGAAGTTGAAAGAATTGATGGAGAATTTTGTTAACCCGGAAAATACGACGCTGCTTCCCGATACTGAACTTGAAAGTGACACGGTTGCTCCTGTGAGCAGTGAACCTGATCTCATCCGGCAAACGATAACTATCCCCCCTCCTGAACCGCATGTGCCGGCTGCAAGATATCAATTGATGGAATTGGTCAGAAAAAGACTTGCCGAAATTGAGGCAGCGAAACAGAATGACATTCCGGAAGAAAAACCTGAACCGGCACTGGCAAAATTAGAACAAACTCAAACTTCAGGGAAGGAACTTCTTTCAAAAGAAGAGATCATCGAAAAGTTTATCCGGGAAGAGCCGAGGATAACGCCACCCAGAGTTTCTTTTTTCAGGCCTTCCGAGTATGCTGTAAAGAGTAATATTGACGATGGGGATATTGTAAGTGAAACATTGGCAATTTTATACGTAAAACAGGGCAATATAGCAAAGGCCAGGATGATTTATGAGAAATTAAGTTTGCTTTTCCCGGAAAAAAGCACTTACTTTGCAGCCCAAATTGAAAAAGTAATCAACAAATGATCCCTTTCAGGGATAATCCACTATAGAAATAAACAAGTTTTATGGGCATTTACATTTTAGTATCCGTTTTGATCCTCATCACCTGCGTTTTACTGGTTCTGATCGTATTGGTACAGAATTCAAAAGGTGGGGGCCTTACTTCCAATTTCCAGTCTTCCAACCAGTTCATGGGTGTCAGAAAAACTGCCGATTTCCTTGAAAAAACAACCTGGACATTGGCTGTTATCCTGCTTGTCCTGAGCCTTTTTTCAATACTGATCATCCCCAAGAACCAGGGAACCGTAAAAACAGAGGAAAGCGAAATGAAGAAACAAATCGAAAATACGAAAACCCAGCCCGTAAAGAATTTAGAAGTGCCCCCGGCTAAAAAATAATTTTCGATTGGACGCCTGCCTGCCGACAGGCGGGAATGCAAAAAATTCAATTTCAACGATATAACTCCCCTCCCTCTTGGGGGAGGGGCCGGGGGTGGGGTTCTTAAACTTAGCGCCTTTGCGGTAAAGAAAGACTTTTCAGAGTGTGTTCAACCTTAAAAATAAAATGTCAGAATGTCATACTATTCTGACATTTTCATTTCCGCCCTCCTTTATCCTGAAATATTGTCGCATTTCAACCAGGGAAATTCATTTGGCATAAAATCTGACAGGGGGGATGTAACAATATTTATCTGAATCTTTTTTAATGTTTAACTTAAAAAATAATTGTTTATGACAAAATTGAAGATCACACCTTTGGCTGACCGCGTGCTGATTGAACCGGACGCCGCCGAAGAAAAAACCGCAGCCGGTATCATTATCCCCGA
>CAZUYY010000357.1:0-3515 GCA_964624935.1 uncultured Prolixibacteraceae bacterium | reverse complement strand
CCCTCTTGGGGGAGGGGGTCAGGGGGTGGGGTCATAACGGTCACCATCTCAAAAACGATTTGGCCATAAAAGTAGAGAAATTAAAAGAAATCAAAGTATTTTTTTTACAGGGATCGTTTGCTCGATATTTTTTAGTATTTTTACCGCTTCTGTTAATTATTTCACAGGTAAACGAATATAAGAATGAAAAATTTCCGTTATGACCTGTTGCTAAAGTGGATTCTTTGGCTGGTCGCTCTTCATTCAATCTGTTTTGGAATAGCCCTTGTCATCCTTCCGATAAACATCATAGAATTATTCGGATTCCACATGACAGAGAAGTTCTTTGCCGACCAGGGAGGGGTATTCCACCTGGTGGTTGCAGTCGCTTACATCTGGGCGGCTCTCGACCTTAATAATTCATTTAAACTGATCGTCCTCTCTTGTACTGCTAAATATGTTGCTACAGTATTTCTATTGTCCTATTTTTTCTTTGTTGATCATAAATTTATGGTGATCTTTTCAGGACTTGCAGATTTCCTGATGGGCTTTACCATTATGGTGCTGTACATCCTTTACAGGAGACAAGATGCAAAAGCCTGATTTTTATTCTATTATTTTAACCACTACTATTTTCTAAAGAATATAAGACTCTACTATGAAAAATGATCCGCCAACCATTATTATTACCGGGGCATCCGGGTTTATTGGCCGCTATTTTATGGACATGGTCAAAGATCACTATCAGATCATTGCTATCGCCAGAAGGTCGTCAAAGGAAGCAGGCATTCCTTTTCATCCGAATATTCATTGGATCCAGTGGGATATTGCCAGCAAAGTACAACTTAAAGAGGTGCTTGAAACCATTCAGAACAAGGGAGGTGCCGATTACCTTATTCACCTTGCAGCATTTTATGATTTTGATTATTCCGATAATACCGCCTACCAGCGAACTAACATAGAAGGTACAATTAACGTTGTGGAACTGGCACGTCAGCTCAATATCAAACGCTTTATCTTTGCCAGTTCACTGGCTGCCTGTAACTTTCCTCCCCCCGGACAGGTGGTAAATGAGAAATCACCTCCCGATGCCGATTTTGCCTATGCCAAGACAAAGAAATTCGGTGAGGAACTGTTAAGAAAGACATCCCGTGATTTTCCCTGTACTGTGGTTCGTTTTGCAGCAGTATTCAGCGATCTGTGCGAATATCCTCCATTATATAAATTTCTCGAAACCTGGCTTGGCAGGAAATATGATGCCCGTATTCTTGGAGGTAAAGGGGAATCTGCGGTTTCTTACATTCATATCCATGAACTGGCCAAATTTCTCCTGAACATCATTCAGCAAAGCCACAAATTGCCTTCATTCGATATCTATGCTGCCAGTCCGGATGGATGCACCTCTCACCAGGAATTATTCGATATAGCGACCAAAGACTATTTCGGGGTGCCGGTAAAACCAATCCATCTCCCGAAATGGATTGCTTACCCCGGTGTCATTTTGAGGACCATGTTGGGCAAGATGAAGATCACGCCTCCTCCTTTTGAGAAGCTCTGGATGCTGAAATATGTCGATCTCAAACTCAATGTTGATGCCAGTTATACCAGAAAAACATTGAATTGGGAACCCTCGCCGCGTCATTTCATCGAACGCCGGTTATTGTTTCTCCTCGCACGGATGAAAAGTAACCCGGTGGAATGGAACACGAGAAATGAGGCAGCCCTGAAACATATCTCCTTCCGTGTCAACCTGTTGATCTATGAAATATTGATCACCGATAAGGATAAAATCCTCTCGACGATCAATGCCCGGATCCTTTCTCTCGAAAATTCAGAGAAGTTCAGGAATTATCAGAATAAACCGGAGGAGGATTTCAAACTGTTGACAAGTACGACATACAACCTGCTGGCATCTACGGTTTATAATTCCGACCGCAGTCTCATGATAAATTACATGGAGGATGTCGCCATTGCACGGTCAAACGAAGGTTTCCACGCCAAAGAGATTGCTGACCTGCTGGATGTATTCAATGAAGTCATATCTTCCCATCTTTTAGCCGCGAAAGATTATAAATTCTCTCGTCAGGACCTTTACGATTACATAGGGATCACACTCCAACTGGCAAAAGACGAAATCGAAGAAAAATTTGAGATATTCCAGATCAGTGCTACACCTGAGACTGTCACTAAAAAAGTCAAACTGAAGCTTGATGGGATCGAGGTTAAGGTGGATGAGGGCATTTCAATCCTCGATGCCGCAAGACAATTCAATATTAATATTCCCACACTTTGCTATCACAAGGATCTGCAGATTGCCGGAAATTGCCGTGTTTGCCTGGTAGAGGAAAAGCATTCGAAACAGTTGATTGCGTCTTGTGCCACACCCGTTGAAGAGGGTATGGATATTCTTACCAACAGCATCAAGGTCAGAAGTGCCCGAAGGACCATGATCGATCTGCTGCTTTCAGAACATAATGCGGATTGTACAAAATGTTACAAAAACGGGAAATGCGAGTTGCAGGCGCTTGCTTCTGAATTCAAGATCATCAAGCCAATGTTCATAGACCTCGTCCCACAGAAAAAATACACCATCGACGACCTGTCGCCTTCAATAATAAAGGATGACAGCAAATGTATCCGTTGCCAGCGGTGCATCCGGACCTGCACTCAGATTCAGGGTGTAAGCGCGGTGAACGCCACCTACAAAGGTCCGAACATGAAGATATCTACTTACTTTGGAAGACCTTTGTTTGAAGTGATCTGCACGAATTGCGGACAGTGCATCGACCGTTGTCCGACAGGAGCGCTGGTCGAAAAGAATTATATTGAAGAAGTCTGGACAGCCATCTTTGATCCGACAAAACATGTTATTGTTCAAACTGCTCCCGCGGTAAGGGTTGCCATTGGCGAAGACCTGAACCTTGAACCCGGAACACGGGTGACTGGTAAGCTGGTTTCTGCACTGAGGAAACTGGGCTTTGATTCAGTACTGGATACTGCATTCTCAGCCGATCTTACAATCATTGAAGAGGGGAATGAATTCCTTGACCGGCTAAGAAGAAAAAGCTTGTTTGAAGATCCTGAGGCAGTGCTTCCCATGACCACTTCCTGTTCACCGGGCTGGATCAAATATCTTGAGCAGACCTTCCCTGAATTCATTCCAAACGTATCGACCTGCAAGTCCCCCCAACAGATGTTTGGCGTTTTGGCAAAGACCTATTATGCCGGAAAGATGGGATTGAAACC
This sequence comes from uncultured Prolixibacteraceae bacterium, assembly GCA_964624935.1. Classification (GTDB taxonomy): domain Bacteria; phylum Bacteroidota; class Bacteroidia; order Bacteroidales; family FEN-979; genus FEN-979. The sequence continues at coordinate 290 of CAZUYY010000357.1, read as the reverse complement.
CGAAAATATTGTCACAGTATCAATCATGCCCTGTACGGCTAAAAAATTTGAAGCCGATCGCCCCGAAATGAGAGCCAGCGGGTTTAAAGACGTGGATTATGTTCTCACTACACGTGAGTTGGCAATCATGATCAACCAGGCGGGAATGGACTTTAAATCGTTACCAAACGATAATTATGATTCGATCATGGGAAAAGCAACGGGTGCCGGAGTGGTATTCGGTGCAACCGGTGGAGTAATGGAAGCAACGCTGAGAAGTGTATATGAAAAAATAACATGACGTGAGATAC
>CAZUYY010000356.1:0-3534 GCA_964624935.1 uncultured Prolixibacteraceae bacterium | reverse complement strand
TTTTCTAACATTATTTTTTAAATTGTGTTGGAAATGGATCATCTCACTATGACAAAAAATCAATTTAAATTATGCTTAAGTTTCGCTACTGTTGAATTATAAATCTCATTCCGCATTTTTTTTAAATCCTCTGATATTTCATCATCGACATTGATTTTCTTATAAAACCCATTTTCAATTCGTTCCTGGAAAGTAATAGCTGAAAGATGACAATTAAAGAGTATTATGTCTTTTGCTTCTTCATGTGAATAGTCTTGCAGAAGTAAAGATTTAAATACTTTATCAAAAGTAAATCTATCGTAGCATTTTTTATTTTGTTCTAAAAAGTCTTCAATACTCATAGTCAAGATATTTGAGATCACTCTGAAAAGTCTTGTTTACCGCAAAGACGCTAAAAAGCGCTAAGAAGTATATCGTTGAAATTGAACTTTTTACGTCTTTATATCTTGGCTGTACAATTTTATCCGGCAACCATTTCAACCAGGTCGGCGAGACGGGCGGAATAGCCAGCTTCGTTATCATACCAGGCAATGATCTTCACCAGGTCGCCACCAATGACTTTGGTCATCAATGAGTCGTAGATGGAAGAATGCGGATTTCCGATGATGTCGCAACTTACTAGTGGCTCGTCAAGATATTCAAGAATACCTTTCATAGGTCCGTCGGCAGCTTCTTTCATGGCAATATTAATATCTTCTTTGGTAACGGTGCGCGAAAGCTCACAGGTCAGGTCAACAAGTGATCCGTCCGGAGTGGGGACGCGCACTGCAAAACCATCTACCTTTCCATCCAGTTCCGGGATTACCAGTCCGATAGCTTTTGCAGCCCCGGACTTGGTTGGGATCATGGAAAGAGCTGCAGCTCTGGCCCTGCGAAGATCCTTATGCGGAGCGTCGAGGATGATCTGGTCATTGGTATATGAGTGAATGGTGTTCATCAAACCCTTTGTTATGCCGAACTTATCATTCAGCACCTTTGCAACCGGCGCCAGACAATTGGTTGTGCAAGAGGCATTGGAGATCAGCTTCATATCTTTCGTAAGCTTGTTATCATTTACGCCGATGACGACGGTCAGATCCACATCTTCCTTGTTATCGGATGGAACCGACAGTACAACTTTCTTTGCGCCTGCTGTCAGGTGTTTTGACATTTTTTCACGGGTACGAAAAATACCGGTGCATTCGGCAACGATCTCAACACCCAATTCTTTCCAGGGAAGATTGGCAGGATCTTTTTCAGCGTAAACGCGGATCTTTTTTCCATTTATAACAAGTGAATCCCCGTCAACGGCAACATCACCATTAAATTTTCCATGAACCGAATCATATTTGAAAAGATGTCCAAGTGTCTTGGCATCCGTAAGATCGTTGAATGCGACCACTTCAATGTTTTTCTTATTCAGTAAGGCTCTGAATGTCAACCGGCCAATACGGCCAAATCCATTAATTCCAACTTTTATTGTTCCCATAACTTATTTTAATTTAGATTTAAATTTAATCTTTTCTGAAAAACGCTGCAAAATTACAGATTATAGGGTTAACGAAAAATAGTGAGTAAAAATTTTATCAATTTCTTCAAAAAAGGAAGGTTCTAATTATCTTTGTGAAACAGGAATGGCATTCTACCTGATAATAACAATGAAACCTAACGATGGAAAAAATATTTGTCATCTCAGATGGACGGGGGCGGACTGCTGAACAGGCAGTGATGGCGGCACTCACACAGTTCCCGAATGCGAGGATGGAAGTTATTGTAAAGCCAGAAATTCGTTCAGAAGAACAGCTCATCGAAATTATGCCTGAGATAGTTGCCTCTAAGGCTATTATTGTACATACTCTTGTTTCTGAGTCTCTTCGTGAGATTATTATCAAGATGGCCAGGGACCACAATATCGATGCCATCGACATCATGGGGCCACTTCTGTCGCGTCTTTCACAACACTTGGAAAATGTGCCGTCCCAGGAACCCGGGTTGTTTTTCCACCTTAACAAGGAGTATTTTAAAAGGATCGATTCCATGCAATTTGCCTTTACACATGATGACGGGCAGAGATACTATGAGTATGAGAAAGCGGAGATTGTGCTGGTAGGAGTTTCACGGACCTTTAAGACGCCTTTGTCTATCTTCCTTGCCTATAAAGGCTGGTTTGTTGCAAATTACCCGGTCGTGCTGGGAGTTGATCCGCCGGATATCCTGAAGAAGCTCCCTGCGGGGCATGTATTCGGACTAACTACTCAAGCCGTTGACTTGTCGAGGTTACGCACGGTCAGGCAGGAGTATCTTGGCGGAAATACCAAAGATTATTCTTCTCTTGAGAATGTGAAAAGGGAACTTAACTATTCACAGAATATTTTCCTGAAATACAACTGGCCGGTGATCAGGGTCACGAACAAACCCATCGAGGAGATCTCCTCGGAGATCCTCGCCATCAAACGCAGGATCAATCCTCCCGAATATACCAGTAAAAAATGTGAATAGAATTCACCTTCAATCAGGCTATATCTTTTTTTGAGGTGTTGGTAAAAGAAATGTCATAGAGTCACAGAGCCACAGAGTCACAAAGTAAAAATAAGATTTAGCCTTCAACCTTTTCTTTTCCGGAATTAAAGCCGTAATTTTGCATCTTATAGCAGTACAACTCTTTTTTTGATGTCCAAAACAAAATATATTTTCGTAACCGGCGGGGTTTCTTCTTCTCTTGGAAAAGGAATTATTTCCGCCTCGATTTCCAAATTGCTGAAGGCAAGAGGATTTTCTGTTACAACTCAGAAACTCGACCCTTATATCAACATCGACCCCGGAACCCTGAACCCTTATGAACACGGAGAATGTTTCGTAACTGATGACGGTGCCGAAACAGATCTTGATCTTGGCCACTATGAGCGTTTCTCAAATGTGCCCACTTCACAGGCAAACAACATTACTACCGGGATCATTTACCAGTCGGTAATTACAAAAGAACGGCAGGGGGATTATCTTGGTGAAACTGTTCAGGTGATCCCGCATATCACGGATGAGATCAAATACAGGATCATGCTGCTGGCTAACAAAGGCAACTATGATTTTGTGGTCACGGAGATCGGTGGAACGGTCGGCGACATCGAGTCACTGCCTTACATCGAAGCTGTTCGTCAGATGCGTTGGGAATTAGGGAAAGACTGTGTCGTGGTTCATCTTACGCTGGTTCCTTACCTGGCTGCTGCCGGTGAGTTGAAAACAAAGCCTACACAACATTCGGTAAAAACCCTTCTGGAGTCAGGTGTTCAGCCTGACATTATTGTTTGCCGGACAGAAAAGCATCTATCCGATAACCTGAAAAAGAAAATTGCACTGTTTTGCAACGTAGCGCCGACTTCTGTCCTTGAATGTATTGATGCTGAATCGATCTATGAGGTTCCTTTGTTCATGCACAAGGAACACCTTGATGACGAGATCCTGAAGAAAGTGAGAGTGAAATGCACCCAGGAACCTGATCGTGCCAATTGGGAAAAGTTTCTCTATAAGCTGTAGAATCCGAATAAAGAAGTAACGATA
>CAZUYY010000355.1:0-3537 GCA_964624935.1 uncultured Prolixibacteraceae bacterium | reverse complement strand
CCGGAATATAATTCCTAACCGAATTTCGGTGAAAATAATTCTCATACCCTTCACATTTAAAGTCATTATGGATAATGCAATTAAAAGCTTCTTCATTGTCCCAGATTGATGCATGAGTGATTATGACAGTTATGGGCCCGATTGTTCTTCTGATAGTTTTTCTGTTTCGCTTTTTCAAAGGGATCACAAAAATACCTGTCGGCTCCTGATGATATTCACTGAGAAATACCGACTCATCAAAAAGCAGAGAACTGTCAAATGATTCGGTTGTCTCGTAATGAACATTGAGAAATCCCAGATCATTTGTCAGCGCATCGGCCGTTTCCGAATACCCTCCAAAATGGTCAGTGATGTAGTAGATCTGTTCATCAAGAATCGGACTGAGCCTTCCAAAGAATGAATTAGTATTGATGCATTCGTAATTTCCTCCGTCGCAGCAGCCATCGCATATTCCAACAAAACACTGGATCTTAACCCCATATTCTTTTAATATCCGGACCGCTTTATTGTTGTCAAAGGCCATCAGGATCACCTTATCAGCAACAATTCTAATAGGATCATCCCCAAAGTCGCTTTCGGATAATCCATGGCTGTTTAATATAACATAGTCATAGGGTAATGTCAAATATTCCTGCTTAAAAGGAGTCGATGAAAGGTAAAGGAGCACTTTCTTTCCTTTAAGGTTATCAAGGTACGTTTCCAGAATTTCAGTTTTTATTACATTCATTTATAACGGTTTAATAATTTTAATTCTTTGTAAAAGTAAGTGGGTAAATTTACGAAAAAATTTAAAAGTCAAGATAAAATGCATTCATTCCTTATTGTAATTTTGTGTTGAAATTTAATTATGAAAATATGGCAACACTGACACAGGAAATGAAGGATATGATTGCGACGCAGCAATGTTTTGTGGGGACGGTGAATGCGGACGGGACGCCGAATGTGGCGCCGAAGCGGTCGACGCGTGTACTGTCTGATGATTCTCTTATTTTTACGGAAGGAACGGGCGGGGCGACGTATGCAAATATAAAACGGGACGCACATGTTTCTGTTTCCGTGGTAAACCGTGAGATCTTAGACGGGTACAGGTTTGTGGGGAAAGCTTCGTTGCAGGAAAGCGGGCCGTTGTATGATGCGGCGGCTGCACTGTCGGTTAAGATGGGAATGCCGCAGCCCAGGGCTGTTGCGATCATTCACATAGAGGAGATTCATTCGCTGAAGCCGGGTCCGACTGCGGGTAAAAAAATAGGATGATGGTTTTTATTTGCGTAAAAGCTTTGCCTTTCCGGTAAAGATCTGGCTGAACAGGCTTGCATTGGACCAGCTAAAGAGGGCGGAAGGATTAACAGTTGATTGGATGTAATACTTCTTTGATGCGGGATCAAAAGCTCCTTTTACTTCGGCAGAGGACATATTATTTCCTTCAATCTTCAGGGTATATGCGAAATTGGGGAAGATCGTACTTTCATCTGCAAATTCACTGCCGGTTGCATTTTCAATTGAATTCAGGTACTTTTCCGTACCGGCGGAATCGGCCTGAATATCGTTAACGTACCATTTATTTCCTTTTCTGGCCAGGACGAATGAACTATCCCCCGGATAGATAAAGGTGAGCCTAGAGAGCTGGTTTTTATCGAGCCTGAGCACTGTTTTGTTCCTGTATTGCGACGGGTTATTGGAAAACATCATCGATAAAAATCCATCCACCACATAGACCCGGTCGTCGCCGGCTACGCGGATGTGCGATTTCACTTCCATATTCCTGTTCCCCCGGAAGTTTTGGGAGCCTCTGTCCTGAGAAAATGAAACTTTTCCTACCCTGAAGTCAGCCGTGATATTGGCGCCCTGTCCGACTACTACATGGAAACTTGAAGAATCGGATATTTCAAATTGCTTCCAGCTTGATCTGTCGGTGCCTGCCACCCGTTCCGGAGTTATATGGGCCAATGTACGCAGGATGTTTCTGATGATCAGGGAATCGGCAGGATATTTTTTGTTTTTACTGATAATATCCCATTCTTTTCCAGCTTTAGTTAATTTCAGTATATCATTCCCGTTCCCTTTCGGATAGATCGTAATTGATGTAACGGCAGCCGAGTCGATGGTAAATAATTCGCTTTTAAATGTCCGTTCTCCTTTCTTACTGTCATGGACAAAAACGATAATTGCGAGAATAGCGAGGATTGCAAAAATGATCAATAATGATTTATTGCTAAATTTTCTGAACATAGTGATTTCTCCCTAAATTAGATATAATCTTCATTCATGCGCTTCATGCGGAGGTTTCTGTTTGATTGCCAGCGAACGATTCCAAAACCGATGATCAGCAGTATCGGGACAAGGAAATTGACATATTTGAGCAGTACTTTTTTCGCGTCATCCATCTGATCCAAGGGTCTGGAATTGACTTCCTTTGTCCTGAGATCTATCAATCCCGTATCATCGGAAAGCCAGTCGATGGCGTTGACGATGAAGTTCAGGTTATCCGGAGGAATCTGTCTTGCCTGCTGACCTTCGCCGTTAATGGGAAAGTCGCCATCAGAAACCACGATAAGTTTTGAGGACATACTTCCGACGATCCTGCCGCTTAACAACCCGCAAACCGTCAGGTGTGACAGAGGAAAATCCCTTTGCTGCCAGTTGCGGTTGATGTCAAAACGGAGCGGTGGATTCTCAGTGCCGGCATGTTCGGAAGTTGTTGCCAGCGATGTAAATGTGACATCTTTATTTGCGGAGAAGTAGTCGATGGAGCTGGCAAATTGAAGCATGACAGAGGTCAGGCCTTTGGTTGCAGGATTTGCGGCGAATTTTGTAATCAGGGGAAGATAGGGAAACCTGACATTGGTCTGGAAAGTCATCATTCCCTGCTGCTGGTTCAGTGTCACGCTTCCGCAATTTTCGTCGATGATAAAGTTTGGGTTTACCCGGATGCCTTTCCCCTCGAGCCATCTTTCCAGACCCGTAGTTACTTCTGTTCCCGAGGCTGTCTGGAGATTGCCATCCACGCGGTTCATGGCGATGTAAATGTTCTTACCCAGTGAAAGAAACTCATCCAGTTTCCGGAGTTGCTCAGGGGGGATCGTGTCTTTTGGGTCAACGATGACCAGCGTCTTGTACTTATTAAGATTCAAATCCGCATTGCTGAGATTCAGAGGTTCTACATCATACAGGACAGAGAGAGACTGCAGTACCTGCATCATTGAAGACAAGGAGGCTTCTTTGTGACCTTCGAGGAAGGCTATCTGCGGTTTGTCGTCAACGGTCATTTTTTTAATGCTCGTGGAAAGGCTGTATTCCATTGCGGATCCCGGCTGAATTAAAGGGATGACTTCTTTTTTATCCCCGTAAGTTACGACGGCACCCAGGTAAGCTTTTTGTTGTTTGACCTGGTCTTTTTCCCTGACATTGATCAGAACAGGGTTTATACCTGCCTGCATGGCTTTTTGCTCGGTAGCTTCATCTTTGTTCGGATTTATGAATTCGAACAATACTTTTCCTTTTGAGCGGTTGGAGTATTCGATCAGTTCTTCCTTGAAG
>CAZUYY010000354.1:0-3540 GCA_964624935.1 uncultured Prolixibacteraceae bacterium | reverse complement strand
TTTTAGCGTATTTACAAAAATGTGCGATTTCTTTACCGGGATCATCCTTATTCCAACCTCGATAATCCCTTTTTCAAAAACAATATTTCCATTTGCAATTCAAATTTTTCTCCTTTTCGATGATCCGATTATACGTTGGATGACAACGCCAGGGCTTTGATAACTATTTGTATACATTATAAAATGAAAAAATTCATTTTTTCAGGTTGTAATTCCAAGGTAATATTCCTGTAACTTTGGATTCATTAAAAAAAAGCCTGCAATCGTTTTCTCTAAAAACCAAAACAATGAAAATCACTATCGTCGGCAGCGGTTATGGCGGGTTTTAAAATCTGTTGAAGCTATGAATGAAGACCAGAAATCAGTAGTGTTCCATATCAAATTTTCAGATGGCAATAACGGTAAATCGTAAACCGGTACATTTTGATCCGGCTCCTAAACGGGTAATTGCCCGCTTTTTTCTTTCCGGCGGACCTGAGAGAGGTAAAAAAGTCATCACCCGGATTAAGGGTCTCTCTGAAGAAGATATCTTGCTGACACTAAATCAGACGCTGAGAGATTTTTCTGACCGTCATCGCAACATCACCCGAATTTTCATGAAACATTTTGACCATATTCTTCACCTCGTAAAGGGGGCAGGGTACGATCCTGATGTCTTATCCAGGGAGAGGAAACTACTCATCGGGGCCTATTTTACCAGTGAATATTCCATAGAATCAGCGGCTTTTTTCAATCCCTCCATGGTGGAAGATCCCGACCAGGCGAATTTGCAGGAAGGACAGACAAGAGTCATCGTCAGTTTTCGCGCTACCGGTGAAGGGCATATTTCATCGCTGGTGTTCCGTGGCGGGATTATTGACAAACACAACCATCTTGAGTTCAAATCAGCAGGGAAACTTGTTGACGAAGCTGAAACCATCCAGGATCATATTTATACTAAAGCATCATTTTTAAAGAAACTGGAAGAGATGAAGTTACATGATCATGATGTCGTGGATCAGATCATGGGAAAGCTGGGGGACCAGTTTCTTTTCCGGGAATTGCAGAGACTTGTTGAAGAATACATTCAAAAAAACGAAATTTCATTTTCCAGTGAAAAAGTGATTCAGGCAATGACATGGTTGGCAAACTCACATTATGAGATTACCTTTTCTTTGGATACAGCGATTTCGGAACGTGTCATTTTCCCCATTGCAGATACAGAGAGTAACGGAATTGAGGATGCCCGTTTTGTGAGGTTCACAGATGATGACGGCAGTGTAAAATATTATGCTATTTATACTGCTTTTAATGGAGTTGCCATTCTTCCAAAATTGATTGAAACGAATGATTTTTACCATTTCAGGGTCAGGCCGATCTTTGGAAAAAATGCAAAAAACAAGGGAATGGCATTGTTCCCGCGAAAAATAAACGGCAGGTATGCCATGCTTTCACGGCAGGATGGTGAAAATAATTTTATCATGTTTTCTGATGTAATCAACTTCTGGGAAGAATCTGCCCAGCTATTGCAGGAGCCCCGATACCCATGGGAATTTGTGCAACTGGGCAATTCCGGGTCACCTATCGAAACTGATCGCGGATGGCTGCTGATCACGCACGGTGTTGGCGCAATGAGAAGATATTGTCTCGGCGCTGCGATGCTCGACATAGATGATCCGACAAAGGTCATCGGACAAGTTGCCGAACCAATTCTTGTGGCCAATGATAAAGAACGGGAAGGATACGTTCCCAATGTGGTTTATTCCTGTGGATCGATTATCCACAATAGCGAACTTATCATTCCATACGCAATGTCGGATTACAGTTCCGGATTCGCTTCCATATTGACAGAGGAACTCTTTGATAAAATGTTTCCACATGACCTTCAGTCAAAGAAACATATTACGATTAATAATGAAGGCCATAGAATAATTCTGCTTGTGGATGATAATCTCATTGAACAAAAGCTCATTTCAGAGATCCTTGAAAAAGAGGGGTATAAAGTGGTAGTTGTTCCTGATGGACTTGAAGCATTGGTTGAATTAGGTAAACACTCTGTCGATTTGGTATTATCGGATATTGAAATGCCGAATCTAAACGGATATCAGTTACTTGAATTCCTGAAATCAAAATACGCGGACATTCCGGTAATATTTCTTACCGGCCATGACAGTCCCGAAGAGGAGATTAAAGGGTTGAAAATGGGCGCTTTTGAATACCTTAAAAAACCCATCCGACCGGATCTGTTAAAGATCAAGTTAAAAAACCTTTTTAACAATCGTTGACCAGGAGAATCATTGTCCACAGCAACTATTCTCAAGAATTTTTCCCCGGATCAGTTCCTATTTATTTATCAAAACGGCCCGTTCATTTATGATTTATTCATGACTGATACAGTTGGCTGATTTCTCCTTGTTTATACAACTAATTTTACATCGTTAAAGATAATAAAAATCATAAAAAAAGTAATCACAATAATAAAAATAGTTCTTTGCAGGATGAGTACCTCAAAACATCAAATCTCTTTAACGATTTTTTGTGTAATTGTTAAAATGATGGTAGTGTCTCAGTTTGAATTTTGTTGATTTTCTTTCTTATTTTTCCCGTTCAAATTTACTCATACTCTCTTAACCCGATTTAATCGGGTTTCTTTATATTATTCCCGGAATTTTATTTTAAAACAAGTTAATATAAAACTATTATGAAAAAACATGACCCTATTTTTATTAATGTTAAGGGTAAAAAGAAAAAATTAAAACTTATTGCCGAAGGCGATTGTGTTACAGTAAAATATTTTGTTCCGCAAAAACCTAATTCATTAACTTTAAACGGTTCTCGTCTTGTCGGCTCTCCAATAAAGTCATATAATTATATTTCTCGCATATCAGTTCAAATTGGTGAGACGGCTCAAGAAATATGGGATTATTTTCTTCATCACAAACGCCAATGGATAACGGGAAAGGGAAGTTTTCAGGAGTAGTTTTAAAAAAATCAGCTAAATCGTTCTTTGTAAAATAAGTTCTGAGGTTATACATTCCCTTGCCTTTTTTAGAACAATAAACTGTAAAATCATAGGTTCCGTCTCCATTTTCTGATATAATCATTCTTACATTTTCCCACGTTCTTAAATGATTAATTACACCTATGGCGGTCGTTTTATTGTCATAGCAGAATATAAAACCGTATTTTTCAGTAGAGGGATATAGAAAAATAGATTTACATTTAGTTGCAATATCGTGGCGGGATTGAAAGTTCATAAATATTTTGAAAATTCCTTGCCTTTCCGGTCAAGAATTATTATCTTTGCTAAAATTATTTTTCTATGGCAAAGATAAAGAGACCTCGTGATATAAACCAGCTTGCAAAGTTAATTGTTGACATTGCAACCGGTGAAGTTAAAGACGAAGAACCGTTAAAGGGTAAAAATCCGGCTGCTGTTGAACTTGGAAGGCTTGGGGGGTTGAAGGGTGGAAAGGCACGAGCCTCAAAGTTAAGTCCTGAAAGACGCAAGGAAATAGCGCAAATTGCCGCTAAAAAGCGATGGAGTAAAAAGTAAATATT
>CAZUYY010000353.1:0-3548 GCA_964624935.1 uncultured Prolixibacteraceae bacterium | reverse complement strand
TACAAAAATATTTTTTAATATGACCCCACCCCCTGACCCCCTCCCCCAAGAGGGAGGGGGAATGACAACACCCGTGATCTTCTCACCGGAGGGGAGCTGTTTTTTTCTCGCAGAAAAATTTCGATTTTAATTCATATAATCCAATTTTTATTATCAATTCTGCGTAAATCAGCGCATAATCTGCGGAAATCTGCGAGAACTATTTTTATTTATCTGCCTTGAAGTTCCTGTTTTTCCATAGGAGGGGCTTAGCGATAAAAAATGCTTTTTTAAGGAAGATCAATCAATCAATCTGAACCCTGTATAACTTGCTAAGGCTTCCGGGATGTTAATACCCTTCTCTGTTTGGTTGTTCTCCAGCAGGGCTGCCACGACCCTTGGCAATGCCAGTGCACTTCCGTTCAGGGTATGTGCCAGTTGTGTTTTGCCGGTTTCGTCTTTATATCTTAGTTTCATCCGGTTGGCCTGGTAGGACTCAAAATTCGAGATAGAGCTTACTTCCAGCCATCTTTTTTGTGCCGTTGAATATACTTCCATATCATAGGTCAGGGCAGAGGTAAAACTCAGATCTCCTCCGCAGAGTTTTAATATCCGGAAAGGCAATTCCAGGGCACGTAAGAGTCCCGAAACGTAACTCACCATCTCTTCAAGTACCTCATATGACTTTTCCGGATGCGAGATCTGTACGATCTCAACCTTGTCAAATTGATGCAGACGGTTCAACCCACGGACATCTTTTCCATAAGACCCGGCTTCCCTCCGGAAACAACTGGAATAGGCGACATTTTTTATCGGGAAATCATTTTCTTTCAGGATGATATCACGATACAAGTTAGTAACCGGAACTTCTGCCGTAGGAATCAGGTAAAGATCATCGAGCGGAGCATAGTACATCTGACCATCTTTGTCAGGGAGCTGGCCTGTTCCATAACCGGATGCTGCATTTACGAGGTAGGGTGGTTGAATTTCTTTATATCCTTCGGCTATGGCACGATCAAGAAAAAAATTGATCAGGGCACGCTGCAGCCGGGCTCCTTTTCCTTTATAAACTGGAAACCCGGCCCCCGATATTTTATTGCCGAGGGCAAAATCAATGAGGTCATATTCTGCGGCCAGCTCCCAATGGGGAACGGCTGATTCCGGAAGGTCAGGGATAACGCCTTCCTGATGAACGATTTCATTGTCTTCAGGAGTCTTTCCCGCTGGAACAGAAGGGTGAGGGAGGTTGGGGACTTTCAGCAGAACTTCTTCCAGTTCTTTTTTTGTGGTTTCAAAAGTCGCACTCAAGTCTTTAGCAAGTTCCTTCAGCTCGGAGGTTTTTATTTTCAGTTGATTGGCTTCATCTATTCTCCCTGCTTTAAAAAACTTCCCGATCTCCCTTGCGAGGGCATTACTCTGCGCAAGATTATCGTCGAGCATTTTCTGGGTTTCTTTTCTTTTATCATCCAGGGAAATAATAGTCTGGATGATCTCTTTCCCGTCAAAATTTTTAATGACGAGAAGTTCCAGCACCCTTTCGGGATTCTCACGTATTGTTTGCAGTACAAGCATATTTTTTAATTATTTAACTTCACCCTTTCAGAGGTCGACTAAAAAGTCGATTCTTTTCTTCTACCGCGAATGCGCTAAGACGCAAAGAACTCAAATTCAATAATTTACTTTTGAGTGTCTTAGCGGTGAAAAAGAACTTTTTAATCTACTCTACAGTGGGCAAAAGTAATGAAAAAAAAATCCCGGACTGGGCCGGGATACCTTAAAAATTCTTTATAATGTGAATCTCTTAATTTGAGGTCTCAAAAGGAAGGACGGATACGAGTGAACGGTCTTTCTGTTCTTTTTTAAATTCAACGATTCCGTCAATTAATGCAAATAAGGTATGGTCTTTTCCCATGCCGACATTCAGGCCGGGGTTATGAACAGTGCCTCGCTGCCTGATGATAATGCTACCCGATTTAGCAAATTGCCCGCCATAGATTTTTACGCCTAAACGTTTGCTGTGTGATTCACGGCCGTTACTTGAACTACCCGCACCTTTTTTGTGTGCCATATCAATTCAGAATTAAATATTTATAATCAAATTTCTTTTTCCCCTAAATTTTCAGTATTGGAAACTTGTTCTTCTAAGGGCTCTTTTTTAGGTTTTTTCTCTTTTGCTGCACCTTTCAGGGTGATTGATTCGATAAGTATCTTACTGAAATCCTGGCGATGCCCGGTCTCTTTCTGAAATCCTTTTCTTCTTGTCTTCTTAAAAACGATCACTTTATCTCCTCGTGCATGTTCGAGCACTTTCCCGCTCACCTTGCAGTCTTCAACATGTGGTTTGCCCACATCGATTTTTCCATTGTTGTCGACCAGCAGCACCTCCTTAAATTCTACTGAGGTTCCGGGTTCAGCATCCAACCGATGAACGAAGATCTCATCATTCTTCCGGACTTTGAACTGCTGGCCGGCTATTTCTACGATTGCGTACATTGTTATTATATTGAGTGACTTGATTTTTTGGGAGTGCAAATTTAGAAATTATTTTTGATATCCAAACGACATGGATGTAAAATAATAGTTAACCCAGGCAACTTTATCTGTTTCTCTGTATCTTTGTGACGGAACAATCGTATAAAACCAAATTCAGGTAATTGATTTGCATGAATACCAAACTGACCAGTATTTTCCGGTTTAAAAATTTACTGGTTCTTTATCTTTCTTTATTCGTATTGACGGGGTTCACACAAAATCCGGCCACACTCACGGGTATTGTAACAAATTGTGCCTCGGGGGCACCGGTAATCGGGGCCGTGGTTTCCGTAGGAACGCTGAGTACATATTCAATTTCCGGTGGTATCTATACACTTTCCATCAATTCCCCCGGAACCTGGACGGTGACATGTTCAAAACCAGGTTTTGTATCTTATGTGAGCGCCCCTGTTTTTTTCGGACAGGGAGCCACCATCAATATACCCATCTGCCTTAACGCAAGCATTAATGCTCCGGCACAGGTTACAGCTATTCTGGATACGACCCCCTCTACGCCGTTAGTCAATATTTCATGGCAGATTCCCCGGGGAGATTATGAACTGCTTTACGATGATGGGACTATGGATGATTTTACCATTTGGACGGCGGAAGGAAACATGAATGCAGTGAAATTCACTCCTGTCGGGTATCCGGCCACGGTGACCGGCGGAAAGATCAATATTGGGACGTCAGCAAATTATCCCGCAGGGAGTACTCCTTTTGTTCCGTTTCAGGTTTCTGTTTACGACGACTCTGGTCCCGGAGGAAAGCCCGGGGTAATAATTGCCGGGCCGGTCGAGGTTCTTCCGGCGAACTTTGGCTGGGTAAGTTTTTCTATCTCTTCAGCGCCAACGATCAACAATGGCAACTTTTACCTGGTGATGATCCAGGGAGGAAATTATCCGGATGCAGCGGGTCTGGCTATTGATGAGACCTACCCGCAATCAAGGAGCTTTTCTTGTACAACTTCAGGGAACTTCTGGTATCCCGGCCCCGGGAATTTTATGATACGGGCGTTGGTGAATGGTCCCGGCGGT
>CAZUYY010000352.1:0-3556 GCA_964624935.1 uncultured Prolixibacteraceae bacterium | reverse complement strand
CCCATACCGGTTCTTGTTGTTAAAGAAAATGCTACCCATGTCGAAGAATTCATACGAATCGTTCTTCCTGTCAGCAGCCATCAGTCGATCCTTCCTGCAATTGAAGCAGTGCTTTTTTTTACCAGGCTATATAACGTTGAGGTGCATCTTTATTCCATTAATAAAGCAGGCTTTGAATGGCCAAAACAATTATTAGTCAACCTGGATGAGACAATAAAAAAGTTTGAAGCAGAAGGAGTTCGATATAAAAGAATAAAGGAAGATCAGAATAGTTACTCTATAGGCTATGCAAAACAGACATTAAAATATGCGGAATCTGTTCATGCAGATTCTATTTGCGTCATGTCAGTTCCATCGAAGGAATATTACTATTTTGCTCAATCCGATAAAGAAACATTAATACTTAATGAATTTAACATACCTGTTCTTTTTGCAGGGGGCGGGTGCTAACATAATACGGACCATTATGGAAACAAAACAAATGAAAGATTTAAAGTATAACAACATTATTCTCATTCCTACTGATTTTTCAGAGACTTGCGAAAATGCGATCAATCATGGAGTCGAACTGGCAAGATTCCTTAACTATAGAGTTTGCATTCTGCATGTAATTGATAAAAAAGACGAAATCATGCAAAAGAAGGAAGAGCCTAAATTGGATTCTGTCACCGGAAAACTGGTGAAGTATAAACAGGAATATGAGAATAAGTACAAAGTCAACATAGAGACGATTGTCAGAGAAGGCAATATTCTGAAGGTTATCAATCTGGTAGCCACCGAGCTGAGAGCCAATCTGGTTGTCCTCGGGACACATGGGAAGATAGGATTTCAACATTTATTCGGGAGCTATGCATTGAAAGTTGTTCTCGATTCGCCCTGTCCTATAGTGGTGGTTCAAAAACGGTCATTCGACAAAGGATACCGGAACATTGTTTTACCGGTCAGTAATGATGTCGAATCTCGTCATGCTATTGAATGGATCAGGCTGATGAGCAGACTGTTTAACTCAAGAATTGATCTCTTCAAAGCGCTCGAACCGGATCCTGCAATGAGCAACCGGCTGGATATTATCATTCAGCAGATCAGTAAAGTTTTAACCGTAGAAAAGATACCTTATACCCTTAACGTTGCCAGGAAGCCAAAAGATTTTGCAAACCAGGTCGTCGCCTATGGAGTCGATAATAATTCAGATATGATCATGATTATCACCATGCCGGGAGAAGGACTGCCGGGATTCAACTTCTCTGTCTGGGATGAAAGGTTAATGTTCAATGAAGCCCAGATACCGGTGATGTGCATAAACCCTGTTGAACTTGGCCACTATTATTACGACTGGATGGGATAAAGCGGATTTTAAATTATGCAAAAAAAGAAAATAATAACGGTCGAAGATCATGCCATTTTCCGGGAAGGGTTGAGACGGATCATCAGTGAAATGGATGATATGGAACTGGTTGGCGAAGCTCCGGATGGTATCGAATTCCTGAAAATGCTAAAGAAGATCACCCCCGACCTTGTAATAATGGATATTCAGATGCCGAAAATGGATGGGATCGAAGCTACTGAAAAAGCGCTTCAGATTGACCCCTCCCTGAAGATCCTTGTTTTGAGTATGTTCGGTGAGGAGGAATACATTTGTACGATGGTGGATAAGGGAATATATGGCTTTATCCTGAAGAATTCCGATGTGGCGGATTTTAAAAAAGCAATTACACAGGTTTCTGAAGGGCAGCATTACTACTCAGGGGAAGTCATGAAGGTGCTGGTTAAAAAAGTAAGAGGATACGATACTCTCGATAAAATTACCTTCACCGGCAGGCAAAACGAGGTTCTGCGGTGCCTTTGCAAGGGATTGTCAAATGCTGAGATTGCAGAGAAAATGTTTATTAGTGCCCGTACCGTTGAAGGATATCGTAATAAGCTGCTGCAAATGACCGGCACTTCCAATGTTCTGAACCTGGTTATCTATGCTTTGCAAAATAAACTGGTAATATTATAATGTGAATTCAAAGTCGAACACCTCCCTGCGTGAAAGTGAAGCCCTTTTCAAAACCCTGGTAAAGCACCTTCCCGACCCCATTCTAATTCATAGGGATGGGAAAGTAGTGTTCGCGAATGATTTTCTTTTACAGATCTTTGGATGTCTTGGTAATGAGATCATAGGGAAGGATCTTGCATCGTTGCTGATCGACCCAATGGATGACGAAAACACTCAGTCTCTGTATGATCTTTTTATTAATCCCCGGATCACTGAGGAAGAGATTGAGATCTTTTCAGGAAGCCAGAAAGTTATTCTGAAAACATTCCTTCTCAGGAACAGCCGGATAAAATATAAAGGCAGGAATGCCGTCATGTCTACCCTTTTTGATATCACAGAGCGGAAGAATCTTGAAAGATACGTTCTTGGAAAAGTACTTGAAGCTGAAGAAAAAGAACGTAAACGATTCGCAGCCGACCTTCATGATGATCTGGGACCCATGTTGTCCAGTATAAAGATCCACCTGGGCCTTATGGAGAATCCTAAAGATCAGCAAACCTTCCTTTCAGATATCAATAAGTGCAAAGATCTCCTGAACGAGTCGATTGGGAAAATGAGGAGTATCGCCAATAGCCTGACGCCCCGCCTGATTGAAAATTATGGACTCGAAGCTGCATTGAATTCCTTCTTTCAAACGATGCAGAAAGAAGGACAATATACGATTGAATTTGTCTCTAACCTTGATGGGAAGCGGTTTTCGGGGCCTGTTGAATTGAATTTGTACAGGATCATTTGTGAACTGGTCAATAATACTGTTAAGCATTCCGGGGCAACAAAATCGAAGATAAAGCTGGATTTTAACGGGAGACTTCTGATGCTGTGTTACACAGACAATGGGAAGGGTTATAAGATCAAGGATATCAATGATATCAATGATAGGTCAAAAGGCATGGGTATTGACAATATTCTTCAAAGAGTCAGCCTGATCAATGGGATCATTAAATTTCGGCAAAAAGGAGGGAAGACATTGGTCATAATAAAAAAGGGAATAGAGACATAGGAACTCCGGGAATTAGCAAGAAGTGAATGAGTTTTTATAACATCCGGCATGAGATGCTTCAGGACGTAAACAGAAAACAGGTCAAAACTAATTATCAGATGAACTTTTCAGGTGCACAAGAGTATATTATCAGAAGGTTAAAAAAAGAACTGCCCGCCACTATGATCTATCATACACTGGAGCATACACTTGATGTCTGGAAAGTAGCAAAACAGTTGATGAAAAAAGAAAAAATTGATCAGCGAACAGGCCTGATCATCGAAACGGCAGCGTTATTTCATGATGCGGGAATGATGATTACTTATAAAGAACATGAACTTGCATCGGTTGAAATTGCCAGGAATTCACTTCCTTCCTTATCGTATTCAACAAAAGAGATCGCTGAAATTTGTGACCTCATCATGGTCACACGTCTTCCTCAGAGGCCCGTAACACATTCAGGTTATATAATCTGTGATGCAGATATGGACAACCTCGGACGGGATGATTTTTTAGAAAAGTATTTCGCACTTAAGCTG
>CAZUYY010000351.1:0-3578 GCA_964624935.1 uncultured Prolixibacteraceae bacterium | reverse complement strand
GTGGTGAACTGGTGACAGAGTGATGTGGTGAACTGGTGACAGAGTGACGTGGTGACGTGGTGACGTGGTGACGTGGTGAGTTAGTGTGGAGTGAGGGGTTCCGAATATCGAATATGGATCAATGAGGTTTGAAGTATTGGTGTTGGGTATTGGGTGTTTTTTTTGAACAATCGAATATTGATCAACGATTTTTGAAGTCAGAGCGAAATTCTGCTTACTTTTACTTCCTCGAAACAAAATGTGAAGCACCTTTCCTTTATAGGGTTATTGATTATTTTGCCTTTGCTTGGGATTTCGCAAGGGGAGTGGAATAATTGGTATTTCGGGTCCAATGCGGGGGTTACTTTTAATTTTGGGGCTCCGCAGGCTTTGACTAATGGCATGATGAGTACGATCCGGACAACTGTTTCTGTGTCTGATTCGCTTGGAAATGTTCAGTTTTATTCAAATGGTGCGACTGTATGGAACAGGAATGGCCAGATCATGCCAAATGGTCATGGTCTGCACGCAGATACATCTGCTGATCAGTCAGTGAATCAAATCCAGGTGGTTGGCGATGACAGCTCGTATTATTTGTTCACCATAAGACATATTGCTCCTCCACCACAACCTTATGACGGGTTACATTATTCTATCATAAATATGAGACTGGACGGAGGTCTTGGTGATATTGAGGCGGGGGAAAAGGAGGTACCAATCCAGACGACAAGTTATTGTCCATCCATGCTGACCACAACACGACATCAGAACAACAAGGATGCGTGGGTAATCGTAAGAAATACCACTGGTGGCAATAATTATGCGGCATATCTTGTAACGTCATCCGGAATTTCAAGCGCTCCAGTATTAAGCCCGTGTCTAATAGTACAGACAACTCCTGTCGAGAATGGAGGATACATGAAAGTTTCCCCAGACGGGACGACGCTAGTATATCCTTATATGGATTCCATAGAATATTGCAATTTCAACTCCCTGACAGGACAAGTGACGCCATTATTCAAGTTCATCGTAGGAACGTACGCGAATGGGTTATGGGCATATATGGAATTTTCATGGGATTCGAAATACCTGTATCTCTCGACGGGTGACTGGACCTGGAATGCCACAGACATCTATCAATACGACAACACTCAAAAGAATTATGCGCAATTCAAGGCGAGTGAAACACATGTCGGTCATTCCAGCCATGGGATTCATCTGCAACTGGGTCCGGATGAGAAGATCTATGGTCCGGAAGCGGGGATCGATTCCTTGTCCGTCATAAATAATCCGGGTACAGGCGGTGCGGGATGTAATTTCCAACCCAATGCGGTATCTCTCAGTGGAAGACTCGCTCAGAACGGCGTTCCACAATTCATCCAAAGATATTATGCTTATATACATGATACAGGGTATTGCCAGGGATTGACTGTACAATTCACGCCCCTTACATGGCCTCCTGCTGACAGCGTTCATTGGGATTTTGGTGATCCCGGCTCCGGAGGAGCGAATTTTTCAACTCTCATCAATGCTACACACGTATATACCGGTCAAGGCACTTACCTTGTACACCTGTTCGTGAGGCATACTGATAACCGCGTCGATACAACCTCCAAAGACATTACGATTCTTCCGGCACCGACTGTAAACCTTGGACCTGACAGTACCATTTGCGCCGGAGATTCGGTTGTTCTTAATGCAGGGAGCTGTTCAGGTTGTACCTATGTTTGGGACGACCTCACTACCAACCAGATGAACATTTCAAATGCACAGACCTATACTGCAAAGACCAGCGGGGAATTCAGAGCTACCGCTACCATCAGCAATGGATGTTACGGAAGGGATACAGTCACCATCACGGTCAATCCCATCCAGTTGATGAGCGTCACCATTTCTGCCTCCGCGAACCCGGTATGCGTGGGCACTTCCGTAACCTTTACGGCATTACCTGTGAACAGCGGCCCGGCCCCGGTCTTTATATGGAAAGTCAACGGGATCTTTGCCGGGACGAATAGTCCGACCTTTACCTATATTCCGAACAACGGGGATGTTGTTACCTGTGAACTTGTTGCTTCCATGACCCATTGTATCTCCGGTAATCCTGCATTCAGCAACCCGATATCAATGGTTGTTAACAATGCACTGGTGGCAGGTATTACTATCAATGCTTCCTTTAACCCGGTTTGTGCAGGGAATCCGGTGACGTTTACGGCCACACCCGTCAATGGTGGTACGGCGCCGGTATTTCAATGGAAAGTCAACGGGATCAATGTTGGGACGAACAGTTCAACCTATACCTATATTCCGAATAACGGGGATGTTGTTACCTGTGTGCTTACTTCTTCCCTGACCAGTTGCATTTCCGGTAACCCGGCGACCAGTAACGCAATAACAATGACAGTAAATCCAAATCTGGCTGTCAGTATAACAATATCTGCTTCGGCTAATCCATTCTGCGAGGGGTCTCCGGTAACATTTACCGGGACACCGGTGAATGGGTCCTCTACCCCATCCTTCCAATGGAAGGTCAATGGAGTAAATGTTGGAACCAATAGTCCGGATTATACATATACTCCCTCGAATGGCGACCAGGTTCTCTGTGTTCTAAGCTCACAGGCACAATGTACAACGGGTAATCCGGCAACCAGCAACAGTATCACAATGGTTGAAAATAATACTCTGCCGGCGGTAGTCAGCATTACAGCGTCCAGTAATCCTTTCTGTCCGGGAAGTCCGGTGACATTCACGGCAACGCCGGTAAACGGAGGAGCGGCACCCTCGTACCAATGGAAAGTAAACGGGAGCAATGCCGGAACAAATTCACATACCTTCACCTATAATCCTTTAAATGGCGATAGTGTTCGCTGTGTGATGACTTCCAACCTGGCATGTGTTACAGGCAATCCTGCAACATCAGATACTCTTATCATGAGCGGGAATCCGGCGCCAATTGTAACTTTTACTTCCTGTTTCGATACCATCACTACGGTTAATGCCAAACCTATCCTACTCAAAGGAGGAATCCCGTTGGGTGGAACTTACTCGGGGCCAGGAGTTAATTCCCTGACCGGTGTATTCACACCATCAGTAGCGGGGACAGGGACAAAGACGATCATATATTCTTATACCAATGTTTTTCTGTGCACGGCAAGTAATAGCATTCATATTATTGTCGAAGCCGCACCGGCGTTCACCTGTGGAAATGACCTTACAGATATTCGTGATACTAAAGTATATGCGACGGTTCAGATCGGATCGCAATGCTGGATGGCTGCGAACCTTAATTATGGAACTATTCTTGCAGCCTCACAGGATCAGAGGGATAACTGTGTTTCTGAGAAGTACTGTTATAATGATAATCCGGTCAACTGCACAAACCAGGGCGGTCTTTATCAGTGGGATGAACTTATGCAGTATGATGATACCCCCGGTGATCAGGGCTTGTGTCCTCCTACATGGCATATACCGACAGAGAATGAGTGGAATACATTGTTTGCCAATTACATCAACAATGGGTTTGCAGGTAGTCCCTTGAAGTATTCCGGATTTTCAGGGTTTAATGCACTTTTATCAGGAGTGAGACATATTGATAAAAGCTG
>CAZUYY010000350.1:0-3587 GCA_964624935.1 uncultured Prolixibacteraceae bacterium | reverse complement strand
AAGCAATTGAAGGTCCTGCAGAAGTCTCTATACTATCCTGTGACGGGAAGCTGGTCATGCAAAATGAAATCCCAGGAATGCAGCAATTTAATTATATTCCTTTGAACGGGTCTTCCCTCTCACCAGGGATGTATCTGGTAAGGATAAACACTGGTGAAGATGATATCATCCTGCGTTGGGTGATTACGAAGTAAGCCGTATCTTGGTTAAGATCCCACTCAACCCTAATTTTTTAAGTATGAAAAAATTCATTTATTCACTGACATGTTTGCTGGCTCTACAAAGCAGTTTGCAAATTAAACATTGTAATGCGCAAAATGCTCCGGTAATCTCAAACCTGACCTATGATAGCATAAAGCAAACGGGAGTTACCCTGTTCTGGACAACCAATGTTCCGGCAGATTCAAAGATCAGATGGATGGCACCGGATTCAAACTACCAGGCGATCGTCTATACTGATTCAATCTATCTTTCTGCTGCCGTGACAAGCCATGTGGTCCCGGTTGGCAGCCTTCTGCCGGCAACGATATACAAATATCAGGTCATCTCTCAGGGTACGGGTGGAACGGCTGTAGACTCTGGGTACTTTGTTACCCAGTCGGCATCATCCGGAACAATGGAAGTCTATTTTAACCATACTGTCGATACTTCGGTAAACACAGGAGAGAAAGCGAACGGAAGTCAGAGTTTTGAGACACTCCTTGATAACCAGATAAATAAAGCTAATTACAGCATAGATATGACATTATGGAGCTTTGACCAGATTACCTCTGTGGCTGAAGCTTTGATCAATGCAAAGAACAGAGGTGTGAAGATCAGGTTCGTCTATAACTCCACTGGGGATACACCGTTGATCGACTCTTTGCGGAAATACGGGATCCCCATAATGAAAAGGAACTTTGATACAACCTGTTCAATGCATAATAAGTTCTGGATTTTTGATTACAGGTATAACACCAATGCCAATACCAAATATTTGTGGACCGGTTCCACAAATGTCACACACCCCCAATTTCATTCCGACAGGAATAATGTTATCCTGATTCAGGACGAATCTTTATGTGCCGTCTATACCCGTGAATTTGAACAAATGTGGGGCTCACATACAGATATGAAAGATTCATTAAGAGCCAAATTCGGACCTGAAAAAGCCATCAATGTTCCTCATATCCTTAATGTTGCAGGTACAAGAGTGGAAGTCTATTTTTCACCAGCCGACAGCGTATCTTCTGTTCTTTGCAATCTTATCGGGGCTAAGACAACAAAAAGCGTATTCTTCTGCATGTATAAATTTACTTTGCCGACCATAGAAGATGCCCTGCACACTGTTTTCATGGATGGGAAAGGAATCAGCGGCGTGTTCGATTCATCCAACTCTGTTTTAAAGGGTTGTGCATATCCTCAGATGAAAGGTACTGCTGATTCGAACGCATGGAACCCTCCTGCCGATGTTTTTATTGACACCATCCCGGGCTTGCTTCATCATAAATATTTTATCATCGATGCCAATTCATCGTCAGGGAACAAAATTGCGGTTACTGGTTCATTTAATTGGGAACCCCCTGCCTGTTCCTGTAATGACGAAAATTTCCTGATCATTTATAGTTCAAGGATCAATAACCTTTATTATCAGGAATTCGTCGCCAGGTATCACGAGTCCGGCGGAACTTCCTTAGGTATCTTCGGAATCCCTGAACCCGGATCCGGATACCTGATGGGCTTGCAAAACAACCCCAATCCATTTAACGGGATGACAATGATCCGGTTTGAGCTGAACAGGGAATCGGAGACCGATTTGACGATTACCGATTTATCCGGCAGGGTCGTTACGCGGTTGATCCATGAAACCCTGGGGCCGGGCATTCATGAAACCACCTGGAATGCTTCATCTTTTCCAGCGGGGACCTACTTCTGTGTTCTTCAGGCAGATGGATCCAGGCAATTATGAACGATGATTTTAATGAGATGATCTGTGATTGTTTTGATTTACAGGGACTTCCGGAATACTCCGGTTGGAAGATTATACTTGAACCTCCATAAAAATTTAATTTTATTTATATGGCTGAATTATGAACCTCATTAATTCCTTTTGCTGCCACCGGCTGCTGATGGCTGCACTCCTGCTTTTTATTTTCCCCCCGGTGCTCTTCTCACAGAGCTATGGCGATTCACTTTATGTTCCTCCCATCAAGGTCACATCTGATAACGGATTCGGTCCATATGTCCTGGGATCAAGACGGACAAACCTGTTCATCGTGACAGACCTCCCGACTAAAACATCGAAGATCGTAATGAAAATGATTGACTCCAGGGATGTGCAGATCAACAACGGCTATACGGAAACAGGTACAAACCTTGAAGCTGCTGTCTGGAGCTTTGAATCGGACACGATGGGATTTCCCCTTTCACCGCAGCTATATATCGAAATTGATTACCAGAGTGATAGTATGGCGATTTACAAGATCCCCTATACCGTATATCCCGATACGGCTAATATAGTTGCTTCTTCAGGGTTCGGACCGTTTATAACCAATGACTATACTTTCGCCGATACTTCATATCACCCGGTGCCTGCGACAACCAACAACTTTAGCATTAAGCACATTCCCCCCCGGTCTGATACCATTGTTTTCGAGGTCATGACTGTTGACTCGGCAATTGTCCAGTCCTTTACCGTAACGGCTGCACCCGGGAAGTACCTGGATTCGGCCCGGTTCAGCAATGTAAGGATGGATCTCCTCCCCCTTGACACCCGGTATTTGCATGTGGCGGTCCACTGCCAGGGCGGCCCTGACGGCGGCGTGGAATTCCACAAGGATCTTTTAACCATTCCTCAAAGACCAAAGCTCACCACAGTCACTGACAGTCTCATCTTTCATGACTCGGTCGGAAGTTTTGTCCAGAACCAGGTTACCGGCCAGGCACTTAGTATCGACAGCGCCAAAGGTGCATTGATCCAAAACGGGCCGGGGCAAAGGGACCTCGACAACCATCTCCGGGTCATTTATCCTGGTCCATACAGCCTTGATCTTTTGCAAAGCAGCTTTTCGATCGAAAGCTGGATGCAATTCAACCTGTCAGTGAATAACCCGGCTTTGAGAGCAATGACTTTGATGCGTGTGGACTCTGCCTGGCAATGGTATATCGAAGTCAGTTCAGACAATGTTTATCTTGCCATTACTTCATTGGTGGATACTCTGGCATACGACCTCTGGACCGTTAATATTTCCCGCCAGCTTCTCCTCGGCTCACAATGGCATCATCTTGCATTTACCTGCTTTTACGATAACCTGGGAAACTATCCTACCGGGAAATTTTACCTCGACGGTCTTCCCCTTCCCAATGTCCAGTTTAACAGTTCAGATTACGATTACATCTCTTCCTATCTTGACTGGAGGCAATACCTGGGCACACAACCTCTGCAGCTCGGGGGTGAAGGCATCTATGATAATTCCCTGGTCACTGCAATGGATGAGGTCAGGATCTGGGCAAAAACACTGTCAGATGAGGAGATCCTTAAAAATTTCCAGAAGTCTCCCCTGCAGGAATACGCCCTGAAAGGATACTGGAATTTCGATGATCTCCGG
>CAZUYY010000349.1:0-3591 GCA_964624935.1 uncultured Prolixibacteraceae bacterium | reverse complement strand
GGATCAATATCCGAGGTACCGATCTGACAAGGATCAATGTCACGCTGAATGGAATTCCTCTGAATGATGCTGAATCGCAAGGCGTATGGTTCGTCGACCTGCCCGATCTGGCATCTTCAGCAGGTAACATCCAGATACAACGGGGCGTTGGCACTTCAACAAACGGGGCTGGCGCCTTCGGGGCTTCAATCAATATTCAGACAATACCTTTCGAACAGGATCCTTACGGTGAGATCAACAGTTCTGCCGGGTCGTTCAATTCTTTCAAGAATACGCTACGTTTTGGAACCGGATTAATGAGTGATAAATTTGAATTTGACGGCCGGGTTTCGCGTATAACTTCAGATGGTTATATTGATCGTGCTTTTTCGAAACTGACATCATTCAGTTTGTCCGGAGGATATTATGGAAAGAAAACCACTCTCAAAGTGATCGTTCTCTCGGGAACAGAAAAAACTTATCAGGCTTGGGGAGGAGTCCCAAAAGATTCACTTGCTACCAACCGTACATATAATCCTGAAGGAGGATACATCGACAACAACGGAAAGATTGCCTATTATAACAACCAGACGGACAATTATACCCAGACAAATTGCCAGTTGCTCTTTTCACATGAAATAAACTCAAGCTTAAACCTCAATGTCGCTCTACATTATACCAAAGGATCAGGGTATTACGAAAGTTACGATACTGCGCAAAGTTTTTCAGCTTATAACCTGAATAATGTGATTATCGGAGGTGCAACGATCACACAGACAAACCTGATTGACCAGAAATGGCTCGATAATGATTTTTATGGTTTCACTTTTTCGGGAAATTATCACCGGAAGGATAAATTGAAGATCACATTGGGAGGGGCTTTGAACCAATATTATGGTAAGCATTACGGAAAAGTGATCTGGGCGCAATATGCTTCAAACGGGGATAATGACAGAGAATGGTACTATGGGATTGGGCTGAAAAATGATTTCAACTGTTATGTAAAAGCCACTTATACTGTTTTTAAGAATTTCAACGTTTTTGCCGATCTGCAGGACAGAAATATTTATTATAAAATAAATGGAACGTTGGAGGACCTGAGGACCCTGGACCAGGTGCATACATTCAACTTTTTTAACCCAAAAGCAGGAATCTTTTATACAATTAGTAATAAACAGGATGTTTATCTTTCCTTTGGAGTGGGTAACCATGAACCAAGCAGTGATGACTATTATGTGTCTGAACCGGGAAACATCCCCGAACATGAGACCATGGATGATTGGGAACTTGGTTATGATCTGAAGTTGTCCAATTTCAGGACCGGAGTTAATCTTTATTACATGAATTACTTTAACCAGCTGGTGTTGACAGGAAAGATCAACAGTGTTGGAGAGGCCGTTATGACCAATGTTCCCCACAGCTACCGTGCTGGGATTGAGATTACTGCAGGGGCTAATATTTTCAAGTGGCTTAAATGGGATGCTACTTCGACCCTGAGTACGAATAAAATCAGGGATTTTACGGAATACACGGATATATATGATGCTTCAGGGAACCTGACCGGGCAGATAAGCCAGTATCTTGGTAAGACGGATATTTCTTTCTCGCCGGACATAATCTTTCAGGATAACCTGACTTTCATACCGGTCAAGAACCTGTCATTAACATTTACATCCAGGTATATAGGAAAGCAATTTATCGATAATACTTCAAACAATGACCGGGTTCTGAACGACTACCTGGTCAACAATGTCACGGCCGGGTATACCATCAGGACAAAATGGATCAAAGAAATCGGATTCAGTTTGGTGGTCAATAATATTTTCAGCAATAAGTACGAAACAAATGCCTGGATATACCCTTATTATATAGGAAAGAAGTTATACGAGACGGATGGTTACTTCCCACAAGCCCTGATCAATTTTCTTTTTGGAATCACACTTAAGGTTTAATCACTCTAAAAGTTGTTCTTCCTTATTTTTTTCTTACATTTTACCGACTGTAATTTTGAAATTGCGTAACTTGCAGCAATTTCAAAAGTAAAAATACATTAAATACGAATTATATGAAAAAACAGTTCTTCACTACTTCATTGCTTTTTCTGTTCGTTGTTGGCTCTTCACTGCTTTTTAGTCAAACAACACAGGTCGATCTGACTACTCCCATTTCTGTGGACCCGGATGTAAGGATCGGGAAACTTGATAATGGTCTTGTTTATTACATAAGGTACAACAAAAAACCTGAAAAGAGGGTCGAACTCAGGCTGGCCGTAAATGCCGGTTCTATTCTCGAGAATGATGATCAGCAAGGGCTGGCACATTTTATGGAACATATGAACTTTAACGGCACCAAAACATTTCCTCACAATGAACTGGTAGACTTTCTTCAAAAGACCGGTGTAAAATTCGGAGCCGATATTAATGCCTATACCAGTTTCGACGAAACAGTTTATATGTTGCAGCTTCCAACAGACGACACAGCACTTCTGAGCAAGGGCTATCAGGTTCTGGAAGACTGGTCGCACAATGCATTACTCGACGATAAAGAAATAGACAAGGAAAGAGGGGTAATTGTTGAAGAGTGGAGACTCGGACTGGGCGCCCAGGATCGTATGATGAAAAAATTCTTTCCAATTGTATTCAAGGGATCTCTTTATGCCAACCGGATCCCAATCGGGAAAGTTGATATTATCCAGAACTGCAAGCATGATCTTATCCGCAATTTTTATCATGATTGGTATCGTCCCGATTTACAGGCAGTCATAGTAGTAGGAGATATTGATCCCGCAAAAGCCGAAGCGCAGATAAAGGCACATTTTTCGAATATCAAAAATCCAGCGCAGGAAAAACCAAGAACCGAGTTTGATATCCCAGATAATAAGGATCCCCTTATTGCAATCACTACTGATAAAGAAGCAACGGAGAACTATATCCTCATGTTTTACAAACATCCATTGAAGAAGGAAAAGACCCTCGGCGATTTCAGGGATAAAATGATGGAAGAGTTGTTTACAGGTATGCTTAATAATCGTTTTAATGAGATTTCTCAAAAACCAGAATCCCCTTATGTTTTTGCAAATTCAGGATATGGGCAATTTCTTGCCAGAAACAAAGATGCGTACATAGTCAATGCCATGTCGAAAGAAAATCAGATAGATAAGACACTGGAGGTTATGCTTGCTGAAAATGAGCGTGTGAAACGATTCGGATTTACGAAAACCGAATTTGAACGCCAAAAAGAGGAAATGCTAAGCC
The DNA here is from genome assembly GCA_964624935.1 of uncultured Prolixibacteraceae bacterium. GTDB lineage: Bacteria > Bacteroidota > Bacteroidia > Bacteroidales > FEN-979 > FEN-979. Next base: position 358 of record CAZUYY010000349.1, on the reverse strand, counting down.
AATATGAAAAGTCAGCGAAGGAGTTCGATAAAACAGAATCAATGCGACTGACCAACGAATATGTGGATAACTACCTGACCGGTGAGCCAATCCCGGGGGCACAAAAGGCTTACAAATATGTTAAAAACCTTTTACCAGATATTAAACTTGAAGACATTAATGCCCTTGCGAAAGAATTTGTCACAGATGACAACATGGCATTGGCAGTCATGGCACCTGATAAAAGTGGCGTTATTGTACCGACTGAAGCAGATATAAGGAACATAATCAAAAACGCAAAGTCGGCAGATCTCCAGCCGTATGTCGATGAATTTAAAGAAGAACCTCTGGTTTCAGGCACCCTGAAAGGATCGAAAGT
>CAZUYY010000348.1:0-3600 GCA_964624935.1 uncultured Prolixibacteraceae bacterium | reverse complement strand
AAGCGAAGATATATTTTGAAAAAGCCTTGGCAATTGATCAAAATGATATAAGGACGCAAGAATATTATGCTGAAACATTATCTAGGCTGGGAAATGTTAAAGATGCGAAGATACATTTTGAAAAAGCCTTGGAAATAGACCCAAAGTTTGGGCCACTAAATTTGCATTATTCTTTATTCCTCTTAAGCAATACAAAATTAAAGGGGAAAGCAAAACAGTACTATAAAAAGGCAGTTAAGCTTGATCCTCGTCTCCGGCAGAAGAAATATGATAATTATTTTGGAATCAAATAATACAACTTAAGCTGGTTATTTCTCCGTTATATTCAATTGATTTATTATCAATAACTTTTGCTTTAATATTTTTATCTCTAGAAAAAAGATTTCTGATCCTATGTCCACAGGGTTAAAGACAGCAGGAGCCAGGTTGTAGAAAAGCCTGATCTTTCCCTGTCATCACGAACTTCAATCAATTTCTTCCAAACTAAATTTTCGATCGCAAGATTAATAGCTCGTTCAGAGCATCCGGTCTTCTCCCTCAGTTGACACCCAGATATACAATTCACTTTTTTCCTCTCGTACCTCCCTATCATTAGAAATTACTGAATTATTGCATAAAACATTCCACTCAAAATTTATCCAATATTCTTTAGCATAAAAGTGCGGAAAAAAAGTACGAAGATGTCGTATTTTGTACCAAAATGCAAAAGTGAAACCCTTGATTCTACTATGACTCCTAGAAATTGGTCAGGACTTAAAATCCTGTGCTCATTGCGAGCGTGCGGGTTCAATTCCCGCTCCGGGTACTGTTAATGACTGTCAATACCATGAAGCATGAATAACAGGTGATGGATGGTTGGCAAGATCACAGCCATGTATTCATTTACGGCTTTCATACTGCCGGGTAATGTAAAAACAAGGCTCTCCTGCATGACACCTGCTATACTGCGGCTGGCAAGCGCATTTGGTTTTTCCACTCCATACTTTGTACGGATCAGTTCCATAATACCCGGGATCTCCTTATCCAGCATAGGTTTTATGACTTCCGGGGTGACATCTTTAGGCCCGATACCGGTTCCCCCCGTCGTGAATATGAGATCAATCTTATCCAATGTTGCCTTATTCAATAGGATCTTCAATTGATCAGCGTCGTCAGGGATCAGTGAATAGTTAATAGAAAATAGTGAATGATGACTGGTGAAGAATTCCTCAAGAAGTTCTTTAATCCTTGGCCCCGACTTGTCTTCATACTCACCGCGACTGGCACGGTCGCTGAGTGTAATAATAGTAATTGTAAAAACTTTGGGATGATATTCGAGGATATCCCCAGGCCGGATGATTCCCGGATGGATCACCCGGCAAAAGATTCCTTCTTTGGGCATCACACAGTCTCCTGTTTCCTTGAAGATGGCACATGAAATTCCATGGCATTCTTTCCCAATCTGTGTTACCTCCAGTTCCACTTCCCCAACAATAAACCTGTCAAGTGGATGCATTTTCCACAGATCAGACCCTTCCGTTGTAATATTTTCAGCAAACTCACCAGGAGATGCTTTCCGGCATGTTGCCTTTTCAAACTTCCGGATGCTTTCAGTCCCCAGTAAACTCACTTGCCTGTTCCACAAACCGGAATGAGCATCATGCTCCACCCCCATATCTTTCAAGTGAATTGACCCGACGGGGTACTTTATTGTTCCCTTTGTTTCTGAAATATTAACCGAAATAATTTTTAACTGTTCCATCCCCCACCTTTCTTTTGCCATTTTGCCATTTTACCATCTTGCCATATTATCTATCCTCCATCCTTCACTTCCTGCTTGCTTTTCTCAATCAGCTTAATCTCATCTATAATCATACTCTTATCCACTGCCTTGCACATATCATAGATGGTCAGAAGGGCAATGCCGGTAGCGGTCAAGGCTTCCATCTCAATGCCGGTCGGACCGATGCAACGTGCTTCGCTCTTAACGAACACCCCAGTCTTATCAAGAGATGCTTTAACATCGATCTTCGTGATCTGTAAAGGGTGACAAAGCGGGATCAATTCGCTTGTCTTCTTTCCTCCCTGTATCCCTGCAATCTCAGCAACCGTAAGGACATCCCCCTTCTTCATTTTATTTTCCCGGACCAGTCTGATAGTTTCAGGAAGAAGAGTGATATGACCAACTGCCTTAGCTATTCTCAATTGATCGGGTTTATTACTCACATCCACCATCTCAGCCTTCCCCTCCTCCGAAACATGACTAAACTTTTTTACATTTTTCATTCTTCATTCTTCATTTTTCATTCTTCTATCCCCCAATATTATGAAATAAATCACGGTTGTTTGCCATTCCTTTCTCCGGTTTTGCTTGAATTGCACGCAACATGGCTTCCCTGATTCCTAATTCCCGGATGCTGTATTCAATGTTGGAGAATAAGCAGGGTTTGATCATTCCGTTTGCAGTCAACCTCAACCGGTTACAATGACTGCAGTCTCCACCCTCGCCACCTTCGACCAGAGTAAAACAACCTGTATCCAGATCCATTTCATGAATAAACCTGGCCTCAAGATCATTTTTAAGGCAGAAGTTTCTGACTTCTACTGCATCAGGCTCCAGGGATGATTTTTTAACAACACAATTTATTTTAATGGGTGAAATACCTGCTTTTTGTGCAGCATGAATTCCTGAGATGACTTTCTCAATTTCTCCTCCACGTGTGATCTGGCTGTATTTCTCAGGATTGATGGTGTCGAGACTGATGTTCACCCTGTGAAGCCCTGCTTTTGCAAGGTCTTCGGCAAACTGTTCAAGAAAGATGCCGTTTGTGGTCATTCCAAAGTCGGTGATTGATTTCAGTTGAGCAACCATTTTTACCAGGTTGACCACTCCTTTTCTTACGAGCGGTTCGCCTCCGGTAATACGTACTTTGGTTATTCCCAGCCGGATTCCTTCCTGGATTACTTCAAAGATCTCTTCAAAAGAAAGGATCTCTGAATGATCCATGAGACGGATGCCTTCTGCAGGCATGCAATAAACACATCTCAGATTGCATCGGTCGGTGACAGAGACCCGGAGATAGTTGAGGGAACGACTATAGGAATCGAACATCTGTCATTTCTCCTTTTATCAATTCCGTTTTCCCGGTATCAACGGCAATCATACCTTTAGCTTCAGTGTAAGCATTGATGTGAGCCGAACCGTGATATTCTAGAGGAAAGACCAATCCATTCTCAATCCTGACAGGAATGAGAAGTTTTCGGGAGGATTTTTTTCTTTTGAAGGGAATTCCCATAGGCAAACGGATAATTAAGGGTTCTTCCCGGCACCCCATCATTTTAAACAGAAAAGGTTTTACAAGAACTTCATAAAGTACAAATGAGGAAACAGGGTTCCCCGGCAAGCCAAAAATAAACTGATCTCCGCGTTTTCCGAAAACCGTCGGTTTACCGGGCTGAATACCAACACTCTTGAAGAGGATTTTAATATCCAGGTTCTCCATTGCCTTTGGAACATAATCGAAATCACCCATTGAAACACCACCGGTCAAGAGAACAATATTATTCTGGTCCAGAGAATCAGCCAACATGGTCGATAAGGAAATCTCGGTGTCCGAAGTA
>CAZUYY010000347.1:0-3601 GCA_964624935.1 uncultured Prolixibacteraceae bacterium | reverse complement strand
ACCGGATCGCATCGATGTATATTATGGAATGGCCGACAAAAGGATCGGGGTGGCGCGTCTTGATGTGCCGGAGTTCTTACCACCGGGACGAGTAGCTGACCCACCAGAAGCAAAGGTATAACTCATCCAATTTAGGGAATTCAAAAATGTGTGAATCATGTAACTATTAGCTAAAATTATGTAATGTTCTCAAAAGTCTTAGTATATATTTTTGTATCGTTGTGAAAATTTATTCACAATGTAAAAAAGAATAAAATGAAAAAGCTAAACATTAAAATTATTGCAGGATGCATTTTATTTGCATTTTTTGCAATGACCTCTTTTGGGCAGGTCACTACAAAGACCACTAAAGAAGCTGTGAAAAAGCCGGTTAAACTTGAGAAAAGTAAAGTTCCCAAGCCAGTGACTGAAAGTTATTACAGGGAATATCCGTTAACAACATATGATAATTGGTATGGCTATCCCGCCTATGATTATCAAAATGATTGGTATGATAATTGGTTCGATTATGGTCCTTATACTTACACAGAATATCCGGAATATTATATAGTCGAATCCACTAAGGATAATACACCTTATAAAGCCATTTACGATAAAACGGGGGCAAAAATAGCTGTTCATAAAATTTTAAAATCAGATCTTCCCAAAGCAGTTTTAGCCACTATTAGTAAAGGCGAATATAAAACCTGGAAATTGGCAAATGACAAAGAGGAAATATTTAAAGACAAAGAATCAGACCAAATGAAAGTTTATAAAGTTGTAGTAGAAAAAGGAATAGAAAAACATAATCTTTTCTTCCAGGCAGATGGAAAGTTGTTGAAAGATAAAAAAGTGTCTTAAACATTCAATGTCTGATTACAGACAATTTATTTACACTTAAAATCAAAAAAGATGTTTTATAACAATTATTTTGGGGGAATGCATCTAATATGGTGGTTTGTTTGGATATTACTGTTAATATGGATATTTGCAGTACCTTATAACATCCCCTTTCAGCGATATAAAAAAGATTCTCCTCTCGATATTTTACGAAAGCGATTTGCTTCAGGGGAAATCACCAACGAAGAATATCAGGAGAAGAAAAAAATCCTTGAATCTGATTCGGGAATGAAAAACTAAATAGTTTCAGGCCGGCAAGAATGGATAATGTGGTTTCTATTGACAATAGAAACCACATTATCCATTCTATTAAGGGCACTATATTGTCGGTACATCATTTATTCTATAAAACAACAGTGACATGAATAATAAAAAGCTATTAACAATCCTTTTACTGATAATCCTTTTAGGAGGGTTTGAATCGTGTAAACATTTACCAACTAAAGAAAATACATGGACTGATGAACAGAAAACCAAATGGAAAACGGATTGTCAGCAATGGTTAATAAAAAGAGGACTGCGCAAAATTGATGCAAATAATTTTTGTGATTGCATGCTTAAAAAGACATCAGAAAAATATACTCCTGAAGAAGCAACAAAAATTACACCGGCAGAAGAAAGAAAACTTTGGAATGAATATGACTATCGATGGTAATTATCTATCCTATTTATTCCTGTAAATCGGAATCTGTGAGCTGTTCTATTTTTTGCTTGGTAGCCCCGCATGAAGATTGGAAAGGCCTACTGCATTCATTTAATGTGTAAGTATTTTTCTGTGAAAAATCAGGTGGTTGAATTTAAAAAATATTTTCAGGAATTCAGGAACATGGATATTAAAAAATCAAAGTCTGTTGCAGTAATTGTAGCTCACCCCGATGATGAAACCTTATGGGCCGGCGGAACAATCCTGAGCCATCCTTCGTGGCATTGGTTCATTATTTGTCTATGCAGGCAAAGCGATAAGGAACGTGCTCCTAAGTTTTATGAAGTATTAAAAATTTTAAAATCAGAAGGGAACATGGGTGATTTGGATGATGGTCCCAACCAAAAACCTTTGAATGAAAAAGAGATTGAGCGCACTATACTGGATTTATTGCCCCCGAAACATTTCGATCTGATCATTACCCATAATCCAACCGGAGAATACACGCGGCACATCAGGCATGAGGAAGTAGGCAAAGCTGTAATTGAACTCTGGCATACCAGCCAAATATCTGCTAAAGAACTCTGGACATTTGCTTACGGGGACGGAGGTAAGAAATATTTTCCTCAACCAGTAAAAACAGCCTCTGTATACCATTTATTATCTGAAAGCATTTGGCGAAAAAAATACAATATAATTACTAAGAGATATGGATTTGAAAAAAACAGCTGGGAAGCAGAAACCACCCCGAAGGGTGAAGCTTTCTGGAAATTTACCAATTCAGTTGATGCCGTGCAATGGTATAAAAATGGCGAAAAATTATGAAAGTATTGGTATTATATGATTACCCTCCTTCACCAGGAGGGCTTGCAACACAAGGCGATTTGCTCTATAAGGGACTTCTTGAATTGGGTATTGATGCCCATGCCGTTCATTTCGAATCAGCGCAGGAAAAGGAATGGTATTATCGCTGGTTTGAACCGGATGTCGTGGTTGGAGTAGGTTACTGGGGTCACACTCCTCACTTAATACTTCATCCGCAGCGATATGGAGTGCAGCCAGTCCCCTGGTTGGTTGCTGATGGTTATATTGCCAATTATCAGGAGGTGCTTAATGCGCTTCCTTTAATCATGGTGACATCAAATTGGGTAAAGGAGATGTATGTCCGGGATGGGATTAATGGCGATAAAATTGAAGTGCTGCCTGTAGGCTGCAATACGGATGCTTTTTTTCCATATGGCAAGGATGACCCGAAAATTTTAGCCGTACGTGAATCGCTGGGGATTTCGCCTGATCAGATAATGATTCTGACTGTGGGTGGTGATGCTACATCAAAAGGTGCACAGGAGGTAATGCAGGCGCTTGCCATAATCGATACTAAAGCTCCTGATTGGAAATATGTTTGCAAAGTATGGCCACAACCTCGAACCAAACTTCAAAACCTCGCTGATCTGGAATTAGCAACACATTTAGGCATCGAAAAAAATGTCACATTTACAACAAACATCATTTCACGAAATTTTATGCCTTACCTTATAAGTGCTTGCGATATTTATGCGGCACCTTCGCGGCTTGAAGGCTTTGGAATGCCGCAAGTGGAAGCAGGAGCTTGTGAGAAACCTGTAATTGGTATTAAAGCAATGGGAATGCTTGATACTCTTATACATGGCGAAACAGCTTTCCTGGCAAATGTGGCACAGAAAATTCTCATAAACGAAGTGGTACTTGGTGACGAATCGGGCTTTGAAGACAAGCATAGAGTCATATTTAAAAATCCAAGGACAGTGGACTATCGTGCAAGTGTTCATGATATTGCCAACTATTTGATGGATCTTATGACTGATCCGGAATTACGTGAAAAAATGGGCAAAGCAGCAAGAGTGCGTGTAGTGAAAAATTTTGACTACCGTGTTGTTGCAAAACGATTTGTTCAGATAATGAACGATAAATTGGGAATAAAGTAATCTTCCAATTAAGGCCATGAATGCTATAAACCTGCAAGAGATAGAAGAAGCAAAGAAGGCTGCCCTTGAAGTGCTGCTTCATACTGCCCATGGGCCATATAACGGACTTCCACGT
>CAZUYY010000346.1:0-3626 GCA_964624935.1 uncultured Prolixibacteraceae bacterium | reverse complement strand
AAGGAAATACCCAATCCGGAACAAATACTATGTTCAACATAATTTTTCAGTGCTCCTTTACAGTTAAGATTAAGAGTCACACTTATTTTTTTCCGTTGAGTAAAATTACGAATAGTTGGATCCTGCCCAATGATTATCAATTTGATTTCATCGGTCCCAAAGAAAGGTGATATTGGAGGCAGGGATTTATCAATTTTGTTAGATGTGAAATCTGAATTATCTATCAACGAATTACGGATTTCAGTTGCTTTTCTGACAATGAAATCACAAAAGTCATTGTTATCCATATTTCATTTATTATCCAAATAAATTACTTTAATCTACTATGGTAGTTTCCAACCCCGAAATTATATAATTATTCCCTAACGCAGGCTTTTTATTCGTAGAAATTATGAACCAAACAGAATTTCAAGTTATAATTTCTCCAAAATCCTCATCATACTCAATGTATCCAACTCACAATACTTTAAAAGATCTCCCCTTTTCTTAGCAACGGAATCCGGATCATTATCACTATAGAGGCTTTCATATGTCATGCTGGCTGCGCCGCCTTCCTGAATTTCCAGCGTAGAATATGAAACATCAGAGATCAGCGCAGGAAGTACCGCTTTCAGAGAATAGGAACCATTCATCTCGGGTGTATAAAGCTGCTTCCTCCGGAAAGGAACCATCAGATCAACCACACGGTCAAACAATGGTTCGATCCTCGATGCATATTCCGGGAAATCCCGGGCAATCTCCCTAAGCCTCGTGTTTTCAAAAGCCTGGTTCCAGACAATTATACTTCCCTTTGTTCCCAGGTTATCCAGCAAGGAACGTATAAAATCAGGACGGGGATCGGCCGGAGGAGTTCCTAAAAAGAACTTGTGAACTTGTGACGTGGTGACGTGGTGAGTTGGTTGAATGTGTAAGGAATATTGAAACGGTATTTGCTGGTAAGGACGGCTTTCATCATATTGTGGCACGGCAAACTGGATCGTCTCAAAGTCCATGAAATAAAGCGGGTACTCAAGCTGGGACGTGAAGTTATCAAGTTCGGCCTGGTTTCTGGATGCTGGATACTGGATGCTGGATGCTGGATTTTCAAGGATAGACTGGTTGCAGAATGTCAGGAAATCACATGTGAAGGGCTTATTGCACTGAGGCCCCATGATTATATCGGGCATTGACTTTGCTCTCAACATCTTCTGGAGAGAGATCAGATTGACCGGGATATCTTCCTGCATCGATAATACCATGTCAAGCATGGGCTCGATCGTGAATAACTGCTGTATGTCTAGTTCTCCGCGCCTTACATACTGATTGTTCAGATGCACCAGAGATATCCGCTTGAGTGGAAGCCCCGAACGTGTGATCACATAGTACTGGAAAGCCACATCCGTGATCTGGTAATCTTTTACCTGTGTGGAGGCTTTCACTTCATAGGCAGCCCAGCCATCCTTTTCCTTCACCAGGATGTCCATGTAGCAAAGGGTCTCCCCGTCGCTGAAGGCAGCTTCATAGATCACCTTTTGTCCCTTGCTGATCAGTTCCGCAGTATAGGCCACCGCCTCCTGTATTTTTGAATGATCGCCGCGGCTCGCATCAATGCCTCCCGGAAAGAGCCGCTGCGCCAGGAAACCTACGTTATGGCCAATGTCGAAGATCTGTTGCTGTGATTCGCTTGTTTCATCCCGTTCATCCGGCTGATTCAGGTGAAGCCAGAGCGACTTAGGACATTGCATGCCGCGGATGAATGAGGATTTGCTTATAACTGGTGTATTCATAATGTAAAATTAAAGTTTATATCCAATGTTATTTGTTTTTTGTGTATTATTTTCTTCCCTGCACCAGGCTTCAACTTGCTTATGCGTTGGGAGCTTCCCGTTAAGTATCCTGTTCATAAGGTATTTCCGGGCTACATTGTCTATCTGTCCGCCTGAAAGATCATATGCTTTGGAGAGATGAAGGGCTGACGCGTCCGTCAGGGAAGGGATCCTGTTTTTCCATATCCGGAACCTCGCTTCAGGAACCGGCCTTTCGAAATGGATCTTATACAGGAACCTGCGGTCGAAGGCCTTGTCGAAATTCAGCTTCATGTTCGTCGTGGCGATCAGGATGCCTTTCAGCTCTTCCATCTCCTGCAGGATGATGTTCTGAATGGCATTCTCTGTCTGGTCCACGGATGAATCACCTGTCTGTTTCCGTGAGCCGAAGATCCCGTCGGCTTCATTGAAGAACAGGATAGGAGCGATCTCCGACTCTTCCACAAGTTTCCGGTAACGGTCAAACACCTCTTTGATCTTCCGCTCGCTTTCGCCAAACCATTTACTCTTTGTCTCGCTGATCGTCACCTGTAACAGATCCCTGCCTGTCTGCCGGGCTATCTGCAAGACAGATTCTGTCTTCCCGGTTCCCGGCGGCCCGGAAAAAAGAACTGCAATTCCTGTCTTCATGCCGCACTTCCCAAGCCTCTTCGTCAGCCCCTTATAATGATCCTGCTGCAGAAGCTTTGTCAGGAAACCAAGCTTTTCATGCTCATCTGTGGTGAAAAACAAAGGCTTTTCGATGATATCCTTGGCCGGCAGGAGTTCAGGATTCTTTATCGCCTTCTTGCCGTTATTCAGCTTCTTATCATCTTTAGTCAGCATTTCAATGGCTTTACCGGTCAGGCGCAGCTCTGTTTCACTCCTGAAAAAACCTTCCCTCGTAGTGATCAATCCTTTTGAAACAAGCATACTGTTCCCGTTGCTGATCCTGAGTCTCATCTCCAATTGTTCACGCTTATCGGAAGTGACCAGGCCGATCATGGGAATAAGCTCGCAATCCGGATTGCCGTTGAAATATTCATAACAGAGATTGACAAAGAGGATGCGCTCTTTTTTATCCGGCACCAGGGATTTTATCTCCCTGAGGAATTCAATGCCCGGCTTTGTCGATTCGATCCTTGCAATTTCCTGCCACATCTCCCGGGAAGTGATCTCCCCTTCATTTTGTCTTCCGGTCAGTTCACCGATCGTCGTGATAAGTTCATAGCTGTCTCTGATCTCGTTCTTTGGAACAGCGAATGGCTTGCCCTTTCTAAGTGCATCGAAAAGTGCAGGGTTCACCGACCAGGAGATGGTCGATATAGAATCCAGGTTCTCAGGGTTTTTACCGTCTGCCTCATTGCGGAGGATCTTCTTCTTTTGCAACTGTTCAAGCTCATTCATATGCTTGGCGACGGTTATCGTATTACAATCCAATACGTAAGCTATACGATCGATCCCGACAGCCTTCTTGCCGAAATTAATGTTACAAATGATGGAAAACAGTACTGCCTGCATCCTGTTACACCCAAGGAAGTCTGAAAGTGCACCGGCGCTCTCTTTCACGTTCCGCATGAACGGACGCGATAGTTTTGAATCAACAGCCTGGTGGGCGATGAACTCAATATCACGAAGGAGGTTTCTCTTCCTTTTCCCTGCATCGGCTTTTGTCTTCATAATCACATAAAAATTGTTCCGATGCAAAATTCCGACATGATACTGCAGTGTATCTGCAAAAAAGAAAAATCTAAAACGTTTTACAAAAATTCCTAATTTTGAATCCCTTGCGAAAACAAATTTTATTCTTACTTCAAAAATCGTTGATCGACATTCGATTGT
>CAZUYY010000345.1:0-3631 GCA_964624935.1 uncultured Prolixibacteraceae bacterium | reverse complement strand
ATCTTCTTCACAACCTGGTTCTGGCTGTTTTCAAAGATCACAGTATAAACTCCGTTTGGAACGGGTCTCAGATCGATCACCTTATTCAGCGAGCCATTAACATCAACCTTCGGTTCTTCATAGATCTTTACCCCAAGACTATTATAAACCTTGATGGAGAAAGATTCTTCAGAAGTCGTGGTGAAGGAAACGTTAAACTGTCCGTCGTTGGGTACCGGGTACAAATTGATCACAGCAGATGCATGCTGATCAATGCCGGTTGTGCGGATAAACACGTGGTTCGAGGTATCGGAAGAACAACTGTTGAGTGTTACTATTGTCCAGTAATGACCGTCCTGGGTGGCAACATAGGTTTGTTGAGTGGCTCCGGCGAGAAGGGTTCCTTCAAAATACCACTGGTTGCCTGTGGCTGCACTGCTGTGTAACGTTGTCCCCGTATTGGTGACAATAGGAGCCGGAGGAATAGGATTCACGGTCACTGCCAGATTCGGGGAAACCGTACCGGTTCCACAGGAATCGGTCCCGGCAACGGTAATGTTGCCTGAAACTGCGGAAGTGGTGAAATCAACAGTGATTGAGTTGGTATTGGCCCCACCCGTAATAGTAACGCCGGTAGGAACAGTCCATGAATAACCGAGAGCATTGTTTATAGCCGGAACAGTGTAAACCACACCTGTAGCCCCTATGCACACACTGGCCGGGCCAATGATAGTACCTGCGGGATCAGGTAAAGGCTTGACGGTCACAGGAAATGGAGGAGAAACAGTACCATTTCCGCAAATGTTATTGCCATAGACAGTGATGTTACCACTCGTGGAAGTGGCTCCATAATTTACCGTGATGGTATTGGAATTGGGATTGGAACCCGAAGGTACGGCGGCGCCCGGAGGTAATGTCCATACATAAGCAACGGCATTGGTGACCGGAGCAACGTAATAAGCTATTGCTGTTGCACCTGCGCAAACAATGCTTGTACCTGTTATGCTGCCTGCAGGGCCCGGAGGACCGGCTACCGTGACATTATATTGAGTGGGTGAAGATGGGGAGCATCCCGAAGCATTGACGAAGTTAACCGATACCCATTGTGCACCTGGTGTATTCCAAATCACTGCGATTGAATTGCTTCCACCTCCAAAAGAGATTGTGCCACCGGAAGAAACTGTCCAGTTGTAGGCACCCATGCCACTCTGAGTGGTATAGTTTGAATAACCGGAATTCACACAAACATTATTTGGTCCTGAGATGACCGGAATTGTCGTTGCATTTACCGTAACCGGATAATTCGTCGCAGAAGTTGCCGTACATCCATTGGCATTGGTATAATTTACAGAGACTGACTGGGCTCCTGTTGCAGTCCAGTTAACCGTGATGGCATTGGTACCACTTCCCCCGGAAGTTATGGTGCCACCTGCTGACACGACCCAGGCATAATTACTCATACCTGCCTGGGTGGTATATATTGCCGCCCCGGTACAAGCTGGATTTGGACCACTGACCGTTGGAACGGGCAATGCATTGACAGTAACATTATAGGCTGTCGGCGCAAGGGCAGGGCATCCATAGATACTGTTGTAATTCACGCTTACAGTCTTGGTCCCCGTAGTAGTCCATGTAACGGTGACGGTATTGCTTGAAGTTGTTCCTCCGGCGGTTATAGTGCCACCTGGAGAAACTGTCCAGATATAGTTACTCATTCCTGCTTCTGTCGTGTAAACATTTCCTGGAACGTTGAGGCAAACATTACCAGGTCCCTGGAGTGTCGGAGATGCCGGTGCATTCATGGCAACGCCAAGCTGTGAAGGAGCCCCATTACCGCAGGCGGCAGTGGCATAAACATAAACATATCCCGCCACAGCAGTTGGAGAATAGCATACCGTGATGATATTGGTATTAGCTCCTGAAATAATTGAACCTCCGACCGGTAACGTCCAGACATATCCGGAGGCATTGGCGATGGGAGCAACGAAGTAAACATAGTTGCATTGGCCCTGACATACCTGGCCGGGACCTGTGATTGGTCCGGCTTGCCCTGCTGCAAAGCAACCGGTGGTAAAGGTCATATCACTTCCCAATCCTGTCCCGATACTATTTACGCCTCTGGCACGGTAATGATAGGTAGTCGCGTTTGTCAGACCTATGAGATTTGCAGAGAACTGGGTGTTTGTGTTACCGGTGACTGTCGTTGGGATAGCAGTAGTTGTGTTTCCGTATGCTGGTGTCAAACCCCAGTCAAAATATGTTGTCGTGGAGGCGCCATTTGCATTTGCCAGTCCATTCAATGTCGCAGTGGTAGGGGTGACAGCGGTTGCTAAATAGGTAGTAATAATGGGAGCGAGCGCAGGTGTGGTGAGTGTCATATCGTTCCCATAGGAAGTACCGTTTGAATTCACGCCGTCAACTCTGAAATGATAAGTATTGCCGGGCAACAGGCCGGTAATGGCGGCTGCTACTGCTGTGGCTGTATTCCCTGATACCGTTGCCGGAACGCCTGGTACTGTTGTGCCGTAAGCTGTGGTAAGGCCATATTCGAAAGTTACCGTTGACACAGCGCCATTCGCATTGACCGTCCCGTTCAGGGTGGCAGTGGTTGCAGTTACAGCGGTCGCGGCTGTCGTAACAACGGTAGGTGGAGGCCCCAGCGTGGTAAAAGTCATATCATTCCCGTTGGATGTTCCGTTTGCACTGGTTCCGCTGATCTGGTAATGGTAAGTGGTATTTGGAGCCAATCCGCTAAGGGCGGCCGCATCAGGCGTCACAGTATTTCCGGTAACCGGTGAGGGTACCCCTGGAACCGTCGATCCATAGGAAGTAGTCAAACCATAGTTGAAGGTCACTGCAGTTGATACATTGTTTGCATTAACTGTTCCATTTACTGTCGCCGTGGTTGCAGCTACTCCTGTCGCGGCTGTGGTAACAACGGTAGGTGGAGGCCCCAGCGTGGTAAAAGTCATATCATTCCCGTATGTTGTGCCGCTGGAGTTAACGCCGACCACCTGGAAGTGGTAAGTAGTAAGGGTTGTCAGACCGGTAATGGCTGCACTCACATTTGTTACAGTGCTCCCTGTGACCGGGGAGGGTACACCCGGAACAGTATTACCATAGGCTGTGGTCAATCCGTAATTAAATGTAACAGCGGTGCTGAAGCTGTTGGCATTCACCGTGCCGTTCAGGGTTGCAGCGTTGCCTGTAACGAGTGTTGCAGCAGTGGTCACGCAAACAGGGGGGCCACCGGTCGATACGTTTATCCCTGCATCGTAATTTGAATTGTCCTCACCGCCATATGCAAAAGGACATCCTCCCCCCGACCAGTCTCTACAATAACTCACTCCCGTCGTAAAAGCCCAGCTAAATGTGGCTGTTGCTCCTGAGGCTGCACATTGCCCGACCTGAACAATCAGGCTTTGAGTATTAACAAAAGGGAATGGGGTGTCGAGCGGTATGGTCAGCCATGTACTTGCTGCTGCGGAGAAAGTTACTGTGGCATGCGAATAAACAGTGGTCATCGCTCCTGTATAGAACGCACCAGTTGGTAATGTGGTTACGGTGGATTGTCCCATTGCAATGGTAAAATTGGTGTAAGTGGTCGAAGCTAAACCGTAAGAACTGATGAAAATGGAAAAACTTGTAATAT
>CAZUYY010000344.1:0-3644 GCA_964624935.1 uncultured Prolixibacteraceae bacterium | reverse complement strand
TCAGTATCATCTTTCCGTCCCTGTTCCTGTGCGCGTTTGAGTAAACGTTTCACCAGCTCTTCTTCATTTACCTCCAATGAAAGTACAAGTGAAACGTTTGTTCCCAGCTTTATCAGCATCTGATCGAGTTCTTTCGCCTGTTTCAGCGTGCGAGGAAACCCATCCAGCACAAAACCACCCGCGTCAGAATGTTTCCTGAAAACAGATTCCATGATCTCAATCAATAACTCATCCGAAACCAGCGTACCGGCTTCCATGACTGCTTTTACTTTCAGACCAAGAGGTGTCCCCTGTTTAACTTCAGCACGCAAAATATCCCCGGTAGATACATGGTTCCAACCGTATTTTTCAGCAATCTTTATCGCCTGAGTCCCTTTCCCGGCACCCGGTGGACCAAAAAGAATAAGATTAAACATAATATTGTCTTTAAATTATTTACTCCGTTACTCTATCACTTTGTCACTTTGTTACGCTGTCACTCCTGTCCGCATTATTTCGCGATTTCATCTTTCACTTCTCCCCTCCCTCTTGGGGGAGGGGCCGGGGGTGGGGCTCATCGCTATTTTGTATATGTCCTGCAGATTCCTCCCATACCCATCATAATCCAACCCGTACCCAATCACAAATTCATCGGGAATAGTAATCCCCAGATAATCAATGTTAAAGTCTTTTTTAAAAGCTTCTTTTTTAAAGGAAAAACAAGCTAATTTAACACTTGCCGGTTCATGTTTTTTTAGGTCCTGAAGAAATTTATCCATTGTCAATCCTGTATCAACGATATCTTCAACAATAATAACGTGTCTTCCTTTAATGTCTTCATTGAGGCCAATCAGTTCTTTAACATCCTTTGTCGAAGCTGTACCGGAATAAGAAGAAAATTTCACAAAAGAGATCTGGCAGGGGATTGTGATCTTACGTATCAGGTCGGCTGCAAAAATAAAAGAACCGTTCAGAATGGCGAGGAACAAAGGATCTTTTCCTTCATAATCATGGTTTATTTCTGCGGCTAACTTCTGCACTGTTTCGTCAATAACAGATGCAGTAATGCTTAGCTCAAATTCCTTGTCCTTAACTTTTATCCGTGCCATGTTAAATTCGAAAATATGATTATTTTTGTCAGCAATCAGCAAAGATACACAAATGGAACCAAAAGTCAGTATTATCATGGGCAGCACGTCTGACCTTCCCGTGATGGAGGCAGCAGCCAAGTTTCTGAATGAAATGCAGATCCCTTTTGAGATGAATGCCCTCTCGGCACATCGTACACCTGAAAAAGTAGAGGAGTTCGCCCGGAATGCACACAAACGGGGTATTCGTGTCATAATAGCCGCTGCAGGTATGGCAGCTCACCTCCCCGGAGTTATTGCAGCTATGACGACCCTTCCCGTTATTGGTGTCCCGATCAAAGCCTCCCTGGAAGGTCTCGATGCCATGCTGGCCATCCTCCAGATGCCCCCGGGGATCCCTGTCGCAACAGTTTCTATCAATGGCGCCCAGAATGCCGCAATCCTTGCCGCAGAGATCCTTGCAGTCTCAGACCCTGAGATTCAAAATAAAATGGTCGCTTTCAAAGAAGACCTGAAAACCAAGATAGTCAAAGCAAACGAGGACCTCGCGAAAGTTCACTACGAATATAAAGTCGGATAAAGGTTGATAATCACCTCATCCCCGCCCCGAATGGGGAGGGGTCAGGGGAGGGGCTGTTAGTGGGAAGGTGGCGGGGTTGACTTCAGCGTCTCCACAAAAGCTTTAGCCGTCATCACAGAGATTTGTGCTCTTTTATAATCCTTTAAATTCCTGGTTAATAATATCTCAATGTTATTCTGCAAGGCAGAAAAATATTGTATTGCATCCTCGAAATCTGAAAATTCAGAATTTAATGCCAGATCAATAATTTTATCATTTAAAGGTGTCACATGAACAAGGACTTTAAATTTACGGAGAATTTGTTTTGCCTCATTCGCAGATTTTTGTTTTGAGATCAGGTAATGAATATTAGCCAATGACAAAGCAGAGATGTGAATCTGAACTTTCCTTTCATCCGCCAAAGTGAATAAACGCGCTGCTCCTAAATAATAAGGATCCCTCTCTGCCAGAAGATCATATATTATATCTGTGTCAACAAAGACCTTCTTTCTCATAAATACTTTTCATCAAGATGCTTATGATAATCACTTTTCAGATCTTCATTTCCCTGCAACTGAATGACGCCACTCAGCGATTTTACCAACGGAGAGATATTCTCAGTCGATCCCGATTCTTCTGTTATTGCTAACAAATAATTTTCAACCAGTTTGGACAAACTGGTATCATGATCATCAGCATATTCCTTAGCCTGATCAATTACTTTCTTTTGAAGTCTTAATGTTAATTTAGTTTCCATATAACGTTCATTTTGCCGTACAAAGATAAATAATTTATACGTCAAAGTCAAGAACAATCAAATTTCATCCATTCATCAGGGTATGACCATATCAATACTGGTGCTGATGGTCACATTTTGACTGTCGGCCACTGTAAAGGTATGATTGATGTCTGAGCTCATATAATCTCCCGGACCATACGTCCCATCATGGTTAACATCGATCAGCGAATAGAGATAATAGCTTCCGGGATGTACATTCTGGATGGTGTAAGATTTAGTAGAAACAGGCAGAAGAATGTATCTTGAAATGTATTTCAGGTTGGCAGGAATATAATTAGTGCCATTGAAAAGGGGATCGATGGTAAAGACAAGAAAAACCTGGTCGGTCTGATCGACGTGAAGAGCAGGAGCTATCGATATGTTGATCGTTACATTGCCAATATAGGGCTGAAGTGAGGAATTGTATGGATCATTATCCAGGTTGAAAAAGATACTTTCCGTCATATTGTTAAAGGCATTTGTAAAATCGCAGGTCATAACAGGTTGTGGAAAATTGAAATGGGTGATTGCCTGTTTGGCATTCTCGGAAGTAGCAAAACCTGCCGCCCAGGTAGAATGCCACACCAGTGAATCATATTTGTTGAATTTATTGGTATAAACTTTCATTTCAAGCTGGTTACCGGTGAATTTATAAATGCTGATCGCTCTTTTTGATCCTCTGACAAAATCACTGAAATGATAGTATCCATTTGCTTCCGAAGCCGAATCAAGTACTTCATAGGTCGCGCAACAGGTGTCGTTATGACAACCTTCGGTGCGCTGGGTGAGGCGTAACTGGTTCTTATATTTCACAATGAAAAAACTCACATTTGTCATCGTAAGAGTATCCATTTGAGAGAACTGGGAAACCTGTGCCGGCCCTATCGGGCGGAAATCACAATACCACATAGGAAAGCTGCCTGCCGTCGTAGACGAAGAAACCGGTCCACTCCACATCCCGGGAATCCGGCTCAGAAATCCATAACCGGTGATCTGCTGTTCTTTTGATATTTCACTATGCCGGCAAGCTGTCAGGATTATAAGAACAAATGTAATCAGAATGAAGGATGACGAAGCTTTCATATAATAGGTTTTTATTAACAGATCAAAGATAGGCTAAATCTTATTATGATGTGCTGGAGCGAAAAGATAATTTACGATTGATTGGGTTTTGGGTATTAGGCGTTGGGTGTTGGGTATTGGTTTTTTTTCACCGCTAAGACGCTAAGACGCTAAAAAG
>CAZUYY010000343.1:0-3646 GCA_964624935.1 uncultured Prolixibacteraceae bacterium | reverse complement strand
CCCTGGTTTCATTGATCCGCAAGAAATTGCCTCATGGAGTTATACGAACAACCCTGATAACAGGATATCCCGGAGAAACCCCGGAAGATTTCAAGGAGTTAAAGGAATTTATTGAAATTTGCCGCTTTGACAGATTGGGTGTGTTCACTTATTCCCATGAAGAAGGAACAGCAGCCTATTCACTGAAAGATTCAATTCCCCAAAAAATCAAACAAGAGCGGGCAGATATTCTGATGGAGTTACAGCAGGATATTTCTTTAAGGCTGAATAAAAGAAGAGTGGGGAGCTATGTGAAGGTAGTTATCGATGCTGAAGAAAATGACTTTTACATCGGCCGGACAGAGTTCGATTCTCCGGAGGTAGATAATGAAGTCCTGATATCCAGAGAACCTAAAAAACTTGAAGTGGGTCACTTTTATCATGCCCTTATCACGGATGCAGATAATTTTGATCTTTATGCGGAAATTCAGGTTTGATTAAGAATTGGAAATTATTTTTATTATTTTTGCCAAAACTAAAAAAATGAAGTTATGAAACGAATTGTAATTTTTCTTTCACTTTTAATGATTTTGCCGGTTTTCCTTTTCTCTCAGGGAACTCCACAGAAAAGTGACACCACAAACCGGACAAATTCCAAGGATCAGAAGGTGGGTTATTGGGAAGAGCAAGCAGCAGATCAGATTGCAAAAGGCTTTTACGTGAACAATAACAAGACGGGATGCTGGGTCACGCAACTAACAAATAATCTCCTGGTCAGGATTGACAATTACCTCAATGGGATGAAAGACGGTATATCAATTACCTTTGACCGAAGGAACCGTATCCTCTCAACGGAATATTATAAAGCCGGACAATTGGATGGACCCTCAATCAATTACAGTTCTTATAATGAATATCCCCTTACGGAAATTAACTATGCAAAAGGGAAAAGAAACGGGGAATCCAAGACCTATTATGATAATGGAAAGCTTCAGGAGGATGCTAATTATAAGGATGATGCAAAGAATGGGGTTGCAAGGTGGTATAACAGAGCAACTAAATTGATGGCTGAATATAATTACAACAATGGGATGTTTGAAGGATCCCAGAAGACATTTTATGAGAATGACACCCTGCAATCAATTGCCAACTATGTACATAAGGTTTATGCAGGTACTTACCAGGAATGTTTCCTTAACGGAAAACTAAAACTTACAGGCCAATATTTTAATGGTCTGAAAGAAGGTGAATGGATAGAATATGATGAAACGGGAAAAGCCTTAACCAAGACCAAGTACAAGAACGGCATAGCCAAATAATTCCTTTTTCAAAGATTGATCAGAGCTGATCAGCAATCATCTGGAAAAATGCCGGCCAGTCAAGGTCGTCTGCACTTTCTCCCATCCGGACAATTACAATATTTTTTTTCGGACAGACAAAAATAAATTGCCCCATTATTCCTTTTGCAAAGTAACTGCCATTTTCCATTACCCGCCAGAGATAGGTATAAGGGTAACCCTGTGAATCCTTTGAATCATTTCTGATCGTAAGGGTCTCCTTGATCCAACTGGCTGGCACTACTTCATTTCCCGCAGAAACACCATTCTTTAGATAGAGTTGTCCGAAAAGAGCGAAGTCCTCTGGAACCGCATTGATGCAACAAAAAGCTTTGGCATCTCTGAATTTCTTACTATCAAGGCTCCATGTCGCCGGATGTCCTGCTCCCATTGGTTTCCAGATTTTTTCTTCAAGATATTCGCTTAATCTTTTTCCTGAGGCCTTCTCGAGGATCATTGCAAGGATCTGCACATTACCACTTTGATAATTATAAAAGGATCCAGGTTTATGAACGACTTTTAATTTCAGAGTGTATCTTTTGAGATTTAATCCATAATAGAATTTGGCGGCTTCTCCGAAAGGATTCTTATAACCTTCGTTGAATTTAATGCCCGACCTCATAGTCAGCAGATCTTCCACTGTTACGTTATGAAACCGTGGATCCTTCATCTCCGGAATATAATCTGTAACAGGCTGATGGATATCGTGTATAGTTCCTTCTGAAACAGCGATGCCGACCAAGGCGGAAACAAATGATTTTGCAACAGAAAAAGAAGGAATTACTGAATTCTTATTATAGCCTTTAAAATATTTTTCATAAACCATTGTATCATTCCTGAGGATTAGGAAAGCAAGGGTTTTTTGTTTCGCAAGGAACAGATCTAATGGTTCTATCTCCTTATCATTCCTGTACTTCCCAATTGGATAAATTGGATTTTTAATGTTATTGTCAGGAATATGAGATGGGGTACTGCCCACCCTTACCGTATCGACCGGGAATTTTTTATAATCTTTAACTGTCGCATAATTCCAATAAATATACCTTGCGACATGACATGACGTCAGGGATAAACAAAAAAGGATAAATGCAAGGGAAATTACCCATTTAGTGTGCGATACCATTTTTTATCACGTAATCTTTTTTTACGGACCTGCTTTTAAAGCTGTATTTTTGGCTGTACCTGCTCTTGTTCTTTTTTTGGATGTATCCCATGTGTGCATTGCTTCCTTTACAGGAAGCTATTTTTGAATGAGACGAACAAAAGGGGAAAGTCAAAGAAATAATAATAATCAATGTAAAAAAGATCCATTTTGTCCGGAACATATTCATAGGGAGATTTGGATGTTAGCAGTCAGTAAAATTATTATAATAATTGATAAGGAGCAAAAGTTTTTATAATTTTGTGAATATTATGTCATCCAAGATAAACTCTTTTACATCTTCAGAACCATGGCAATTGAGACATTACGCATTATTCTTGTTTCTTTGTTTTCAGGGCTGCCACCTTTTCTCACAGAATGTGAAGGATACAGTACGACTCTCGCAGGTAGAGGTTACAGGAAGTTTTACTTTGCATAACGAAGGCTTTAAAAAAGTTCGTATCGATTCCAGTCTATTGGTTCAATATCTTAGTACCGACCTTTCTACACTTCTTTCCCAACAATCGACTGTTTTTATAAAATCATACGGAAACGGAAGACTCGCAACATCTTCTTTCAGGGGCACCTCTGCTAATCACACCCAGGTTCAATGGAATGGGATAAATATTGACTCTCCAATGCTTGGAATGACCGATCTTTCACAGATGCAGGTCTCCCAGTTTGAAAGCCTTGAAATACTTTATGGTGCTGCCACGGTGGCAAGAACGAGTGGGGCATTCGGAGGTGTCATCAACCTTGTAAGCAATGCTGACTGGAATAACACTCTCAATTTAACCCTGGCGCAAACTTTAGCCAGTTTTAACAGCTATACGACTGACGCCACTCTGGCAATAGGGAATCATGTAATCCAAGCGATCACAAAGTTAAATTATTCCAATGCATTGAATAACTTTCCTTATTATAACGATCAGACAATGACCTGGCAGAAACTGGTCAATGCAGTTTATGTTCTTGGAGGATTAACGCAGGAAACCTTTTTCCGGTTATCGACCAAGGATGTTCTTGTGGCCAGGATCTGGCTCAGTGATAACTCTCATCAAATTCCTCCGATAACGACCAATACTGATACTGTATATAAGCAAATTGAAATCGACAAGGCCCTGCGCAGTATGATTGAATGGCGAAGGTCATCTGATAAATATTTTCTAACTGTACGGTCATCCCTCGT
>CAZUYY010000342.1:0-3650 GCA_964624935.1 uncultured Prolixibacteraceae bacterium | reverse complement strand
AAGTAAGATAAATGAAGGTATAAGGGTCCATATCAGGTTGTATCCATACAAGGCGCCGGCCACTGAATACGTGGTGATCCCGCCGGCATCATTATCCACGCTTCCTGTGATGATGCCCGGACCAAGAATTGCAGCGAACAAAGCGATATTACGCCATATCGATTTTCTCTTCATCGTAAAGGCCATCTCAAATCCTCCTGAAATTACCGGGTTTTTCTTCTGTTCAATAAATCTTCCACGATGTCTTCAACAACCACTACTCCTTCCATTTCCATATTGTGGTTGATAACGGGAACGGCGAGCAGGTTGTACTTTGATACCAATTCTGCCAGTGAATCTACTTTATCCTGGTCAAAAACTGTCAGGGGTTTCTGCTTTGTAATCTCTTTAAGTTTTAAAGATGGATTTGTTATGATCAGTTCCATGAGGGAGATAGCAGCAACCAGCTTATTATTTTTATCCGTAACAAATATTGAATAAATATTGGATGGTTCCGGCCGGACTTTACGAATTTCGTTTATGGTCTCTTCGACGGTCATCTCTTCCCGGAAGGTGAGAAAATCGGTTGTCATGATCGAACCTACAACTTTATCAGGGTATTCCAGCAATTCTCTTACCTCTTCAGACGATTCTTTTTCCATCTCATCCAGGATCTTTATGGCTTTCTCTTCTTCAAGGACATCGAGAAGATCGGCGGCTTCATCTGCAGGCATCTTCTCGAGGAGGTCGGCCATTTTTTCGATCGGCAGGCTTTCAGCAATTTCTATCTGTGCTTTTGGTTCCAGTTCCTCAAGTACATCGGCTGCCTGTTCCTCATCCAGCGAAGCAAAGACGGAAGTCCGTGTAGTCCTGTCCAGATCTTCAATGATATCTGCCAGATCGGAAGGATGTAATGTATGCAGTTTGGAGGACGATTTGGAAAGCTTAATATTGGAATTTGAAAAATCAACAGTTTCAATGTCATCCCAGAGGATCATCTTTCCGGGGATACCGACGTTTACAGGATCCAGGGCAGTTTCGATAAATCCTCCGATACCGATGCGCCGCAAAAGGCCTTCAACGCCGACATCAACGGCAATCGCATAAGTGCCTGAAGGGATCATCACCATCCTCACATCATTTACACGTACTAATTTTCTCCCATTCATATCCACTATCTGTTTATCCAGGATATTTTCGGCAAGCCAGAGACAGTTTAGACGGATCTCATCTGAAGATTCATGTATTTCGTAACAGGTTACCTTAAGTTTTCTTTTAAATTTCTTGACTTCGAAAGTTGCAAAATCATAGATCTTTGTATCATTACCAACTCTGACTTTTACCGCGATTACCCTTGGGCGTAAGGGTTCAGGTTCAGGTCCTGACTGTGCTGTGGTATCGATCAAAAAGTCCCTGATCACGCCAAGGATCCTTCCTTCGGGAGAAATAAACCGTTTCCCCAGGATCTGGCTCAAATAGAAAGTGGTCTGTAATGTCATGTGTGCCTCCTTCCTTCGTTATGCTCCCGGAAGGTGGCAACTTGCGGTTAAAGCAGGCTGAACATCCCTGCTGGGAGCAGGTTATTGTTTGTTTTCTGTTTCGCCGGTCCGTCGTCCATTTTGTAATTCAACTTTGATTGCACGGCAAAAGTAATTTTTTTAATTGAAAATGGAAAATTTTGAGGATGGAAAATAGAGGGTAGAAAGCAAAGGACGTAGGACGGAATCAGAGAAAAGATCAATATTTCTGTAAACTGTTGATGATCATTAGCACATCATTTTCGGGTTTGCATTTATAAGACAGATTGTAATATTCCAGGGCTTTCTTATAATTCTTTTTTTGATACCAGCACGCTCCAATGTTTTTATAAACTGAACAATCATTCTTATTGTAATACCTGGATTTTAAGTAATAGTTTATTGCTTTGTCATAATCATGGTTATAGTAATAAAGGCCTCCTAAATTTGAAAGTGTGGAAAAGTCAGTGCTATCCTGTTTCAGGGATTTTAAAAGATAGATTGAAGCGTTGCTGAGGTCATTTTTATAAAGATAAATTCTCCCGATTGAGCCATATACATTTTTAAATGAACTATCGAGTGAAGCAGCTTTTAAATAATAGATTAATGATGAATCATAATTCCTGATTCTTTCGAATAATGATCCCAGGCTATACAAAGATTCTATCTTTTGTTTCTTGAACCTTTCTACAGAAATAAGAAACGCATCCCTGGCTTCGTCGTATTCGTTTGTCAGATATAAACACCTGCCTTTCATATACCAGATATCCTGCTGAGCAGGATATATCTCCAACGATTTTGTAAAGCTAAGGGCAGCTTGGTTATATAGATGACTTTTTTCCTCCTTTGAATTGCTGCTATCGGCCAGATTTGAAAGCCATAAACCATAGCTTTTATGGGTGTAAAAGCTGTTTGGGGCACTCTCAGTTCCATATTTATAGACAGTAAGAGTATCCTTCCATACAATGCTCTGATTAATTGTCAGAAATGCATAAAGAACAATAATAGTGAGACTAAAAAGGTACAAGAGTTTGTTTTGTAGGACCCTTTTGTTAGTTAAATATTTATTGCAGAAAATTGGTACAGCGCAAATAATTATTGAAGGCACGAATAGAAAGCGGTCTGCTGTATTCACCGGTATCTTAATCAATATATGCGAATAAGGTAAAAGCGATACCAGAAAGATCAAGCTAAAGATCCACTGACTCTTTTTGTTTAGTAATCCTTTTATTGTCAAATAAATAAAGGAACCAACAAGTAAAAATGCCAGGATTATAAAAATATAATTACTTTGCACGGCAATTTCTTTGTAATCATAATCCCAGCTTAAAGGATAAGGGTATATAATCTGTTTGCAATTGAATAAAAAAATGTAACAACGTGTGGATAGTTTTTCAATAAAAGTAGTTGCATGTAAAAGAGTGTTGGTTTCAGATAATTGTTGCGCTGGAATACTTTCCAAAAAGAAATACCGTGCAAAAAATAATAATGATGCGCCGGCCAGGTATCCGAGGAATAGAATCACTACCTTCCTTATCCTGAAGTTATATGTAAAATAAATATAGATAGGAAAGATCACGATAAAAAACAATGCATTTTCTTTTGAAAAGATTCCGAGGATAAAACACAAAACGCTAAAAATAAAATAGTCTACTTTTCCTTTTTGATGATATACATTCAGAAAATAGAGGGGAAGTAATAATCCGAAAAGTAAGGCAAAAATTTCATCACGACTCTTGATATTTGCCACTACCTCGACATGAAGAGGATGGACAATAAAAATTAGTGTTGAAATGAAAACTATTAACCTGTACTTCTCACTAAATATATTTTGTAATACTATAAATAGCATTAAGCAGGTCAATGAATAAAACAAAAGATTAAAAAAATGTGAAACGCCCGGGGTTAATCCAAAAATCTGGGCTTCTATTGCAAATGATAACATGGTAAAGGGCCTGTATACCCCGTAGTTCTGATGATAATAACCATAGAAAGTTGATTTGGTCAATAAATCGTTTATATGGTTTAAACCATGATTTAAAACAGGATTGCTTTTTATTAATGGGATATCATCTACCGCATAGTCATATTTGATAGTGTTTAGATAAAGAATGAATGGGAGAATAATAATAGTAAGAATGTACAAATTTTTCC
>CAZUYY010000341.1:0-3650 GCA_964624935.1 uncultured Prolixibacteraceae bacterium | reverse complement strand
TTTCACTATTCACCTCTCACTACTCACCATTCACCACTCACTATAAAAAAGCCCTGGTTCCCCAAGGCTTTTACTACTAAAATTATTTTTCATTCTTCATTTTTCATTCTTCATTCTACGACCATTTTCTTCGTTATAGATTGATTCCCCTGTCTGACTGTGTAGAAATAAACTCCGGGTGTTAATTGACTACCGTCAATAACAAACTGGTTTACACCCGCGTGAGCATTGAAATTTTCCATGGTCATCAGTGTTTGACCAGTAAGGTTGGTCACCTTTAGCGAAAGATCTCCGGCATTTTGCAGGTAAACATTTACTTTGGTCTGATCATTCACTGGGTTGGGGAAGTTCTGGCCGACAGAGAATGTGGTTTTTTCTGGTTGCTTATTTACCCCAGTCGGATCCATCGGGTATATCCATTTAATCATAATCATCGAATTATTATCGGGAGAAGTTTGTCCTTGCCAACCTGATTGACCAACACTAAGTACATAATCTCCACCATAATCATCACATTGAAAGAGAATATAAATATAATTATAATCTGTTATGGGTGAGGCTGATGGAAAGACACATTCAGAAAAATTATACTGTAGCCAGTCACCGGTAATATCTACGAGGGTATCATTGAACCACTTTACAGTATCTCCCTTTAGCACACCATTCCTTCCTAAAACGTGGCGGAGGTAAAAGTTGTTTGGGTCAAGAAGAGAAGTACCAGCATCATAAGCAAGGAATATTCTATTAGTATTATCAATAACCAGATCAGGGTGGGAAGTACAAGAGATACCGTTCCAGTATACTAATTCGGAAGTGGTCAGGTGAAAGAAATTTGTATCTTTTATCCATCCGGCATACTGATGATGTCTGTTTAAGGTATCCGGATTCAGGCTCGGGTCGAGTTGAGACATATGTTCATTCCAGTAAACGATGCCAGAAGCCATGAGATTGTAAGAATAAGTGACTTGTTTCGTCGAGGCATCAGCAGTTCCGCTGTCATATTGCAAACCGAAAACTATATGTGCATACCCCTCTTTATCGAGTGCAATAGCACTTGCGCCATCCGGACAATAGAAACGGTGCGGGGAAGCACCTCCCAGGTCATAAGGGGATTGGTAGAGAATCGTTCTTGTCCACGTCGTTCCATTGTCGGTCGATTTCTCGAGAACCTGATCACAAAATGAATCCCCGATAGTGAAAGCCAATGTATCCCCATGAGGTTCTGCAAAGGAATAATTATCTCCCGAAAATCCCAGATAGTTGGTCGAAGTCAGTCCCGTAGGCTGTATCCAGCTGCTCCATGTTGCACCACCATCAAGGGAATGACAATAGACAAGGGCTCCATTCATCCCATTATAATCAGTCCCTCCATTGGCTGTAGGTTCAGTCACTGCGATAACATGAATGTTGGTATGGTTCGTTCCATTTGTCACCATCCTGGGCCAGAAGATACCAGCCATGCCTGAAGGCAATGCAGGCATAATAGTCTGTGTCCAGGCACCTGTTCCTTTAACCGTGCGTGTATTTATCACCAGGGGACCTGATGCCTCATGAGCAATGACAATTTCACCGGTCGCTCCGAATGGACGATATTCGGGCCATCCTGTTCTTACAGTTTCTATCCTAACAGAAGGCTGGGAACCCCAATTTGTTCCGTCAAAATAATTGTAACCGGTTCCCCGGTCTGTCCAGCTCGTTTGCTGGGCCGACCATGTGCAGGTAGCTCCTATGGTCCCATCTGCAAAAAGGTAACATCTGTTCTGCATCGACGCGTTTGATTGTTCGTCGTATATAGTAACTGCAGTTACCGGGTCGGTCAGAACACTTTTATTAGAGAGAATACCGTTTGGAACTTGCTCTCCCACGACAGGAAAATCAACGTTGGTAAACGCCATCCGGTTCAACGCAGGACTGCCTGTTGCATGTCTTTTCATTATGGCATCGAATTGTGCAACAGCGCTCAACCCAATGCATAAAGCGATAATCAATGTAAAAGTTTTTTTCATGATCTTAGTTTTTAATGAAATACCTGAAATCAATATACGCTAACAAAGGTAACGTAGATTTCACATTTTACAATAAAAAGATCACTATTTTCTTCACATTCACTCTAACGTTTTACGGGTCATGCGTCACGCGTCACAAAAAAGCCCTGGATCCCCAAGGCTTTTGCTGCTAAAATTATTTTTCATTTTTCATTCTTCATTCTATAACCATTTTCTTCGTTATAGATTGATTCCCCTGTTTAACCGTGTAGAAATAAACTCCTGGCGTTAATTGACTTCCATCAATTACAAACTGACTTACCCCTGGAACAACATTCGATTTCTCCATGTTCATCAGGTTTTGTCCGGTAAGATTGGTCACCTTGAGTGACAAATCGCCGCTATATTGATGGTAAACATTCACTTTGGTCAGGCCATTTACAGGGTTCGGGAAGTTCTGGCCAACAGAGAATGTGGGTTTCGCCTGTTTCTCAGTGGTTCCCTCCCATATCGGATAACTCCATTTAATCACGATCATGTTATTATTATCAGGCGAGGTCTGGCCTTGCCATGAAGACTGGTTAAGGCTTTTCACATAGGATCCGCCGTAATCGTCGCATTGGAACAGAATGTAAACATAATTGCCATCTGTGGTAGGAGAAGCTGACGGATACACGCATTCAGCAAAATTATACTGTATCCAGTCGCCGGTAATATCGATCAGAGTATCATTATGCCAGAGCGGGTTTCCTGTCGGAGTGATCACACCATCCCTCCCATAGACGTGACGCATGTTATAATTGTTCGGGTCCAGAAGAGAAGTAGCTCCCGCATAGGAAAGAAACACTTTATTATTCGGATCGATAATCAATTGTGGGTTGGAAGTAAGAGAAGTACCCCAATAAGTAAATTCAGTGGCGGTCAGATGAACAACATTCGTATCTTTCAGCCAGGCTACCAGATTCCCGGTAGCTAATAATGAATCAGGATTAAGGTCCTGCCTTAGTTGACCTTGGTTTTCGTTCCAGTAGGCAATTCCCTGAACAACGATACGGTAATACCATGCAGTGTTTGTTCCGCTGTCCATCGTTAATCCGAAAACAACATGGGCAATACCGCTGTTATCGAGGGCAACGGAATTTGTTCCATCAGGAGCATAGAAGAAATGGGGAGATGATCCGCTCAGGTCATAGGGAGATTGCCAGATAATGGTCTTTGTCCAGGTTGTTCCGTTGTCCGTGGATTTCATGAGGAATTGATCAAAAAAATCAGCACCGACGGTAAATGCCAGTGTGTCTCCATGTGGTTCAGCCCATGAATACGTATCAGCAATAAAATTTGAATAAGATGTTCCCGACATTCCGGGAAGTTGAGTCCAGCTTGTCCAGGTCGCACCACCATCAAGTGATTGGCAATAGAGCAAGGCACCGTCCATTCCATTATATAGCTGCCCGCCATTAGCAGTTGGTAACGTCATTGCTATAATATGAATGTTAGTATGATTCGGTCCATTGGTCACAGACCTCGGCCAAAACATCCCTGTAATATTTGATGGCAGTGTAGGCATGATGGTCTGTGTCCACGATCCAGATCCTTTTGGTGTTCTTGTATTAATTACCAGTGGGCCGGTCGCTTCGTGAGCGATGATCATTTCTCCATTCGACT
>CAZUYY010000340.1:0-3659 GCA_964624935.1 uncultured Prolixibacteraceae bacterium | reverse complement strand
CCTCCCCCAAGAGGGAGGGGAGGGAGGACCCCACCCCCGGCCCCTCCCCCAAGAGTGAGGGGAGTTGAGGTGACTTTATGAACTTTATAACCTTAATTACCATTTGAGTTTATTCAGGATATCAATGTCTATTGAGTGTGTGGTGCGGTATATGACAACGATGATTGCTAATCCGATGGCTACTTCTGCGGCTGCAACGACCATGATAAAAAATACGAAGATCTGGCCTGCAGGGTCATTCAGATAGGTCGAGAATGCTGCAAGCAAGAGGTTGATGGAGTTGATCATCAGTTCCACCGACATCAGGATAAGCAAGGCATTTCTTTTGATCAGAACACCGGTTACTCCGATGCAGAAGAGGGCAGTGCAGAAGAACAGGTAGTAGCTTATGGGTATAAATTGCATTGTTTTTTATTTAAATATCAACAGTGAAGTCCTTCCTCCCCTCCCTCTTGGGGGAGGGGCCGGGGGTGGGGTCTCTCCCCTCCCTCTTGGGGGAGGGGCCAGGGGTGGGGTCCTTTCTTCATTTTTCATTTTTCATTCTTCATTTCTTTATATCTGTTCTTTCTTTCCCAGCAACACCGCCCCTACCATTGCCGTCAGGAACAGGATTGACGAAAGCTCAAATGGCAAGAGGTAGTCTTTGTAAAGGACTCTTCCCAGGTTTTTTACCAATCCGATCTGGGTCAGGGAGGGATCAGTTTTTATGGCGATATCATATCCCCTGAAGATCCCCGTCAGGACGATCATCAGGATTCCGCCGGCTATGATTACAATGATCTTTATCCATACTGGTTTTGGAGAAACTTCTTCCTTGTTCAGGTTCAGCAGCATTACCGTGAATAGGAACAGGACCATGATGGCTCCGGCATAGACGATGACATGGACGACTGCGAGGAACTGGGCATTCAGTAAGACATAATGGCCTGCAATGGCAAAGAAGGTGAGTGTGAGGTAAAGGACGCTGTGAATGGGTTTCTTCGACATGAGCACCATCAGTGCCGAATAGAGCGCCAGTATGGTAAGGAAGAAAAAAATGTACTTCGTGAACATCCTATGAATTGTGCTTTTTTGTTTTGTCTTTCTTGAATTCGATCACTGCCTTCGTTTCGCGTTTTGAGACATCTATCCTTTTGTCAGGATCGATGGGTTCCAGGAGTTTTTCCTTGCCAAAGATAAAACCTTCCCGTTCATAATCCGAAGGTACAATTCTTTTAGTCAGAAATATCGCTTCTTTGGGACAGGCCTCTTCACATAACCCGCAGAAGATGCACCGCAGCATATTTATTTCATAAAGAGATGCATATTTCTCCTCACGGTAAAGATGCTCTTCTCCCGGTTTCCGCTCTGCGGCTATCATGGTAATTGCTTCGGCAGGACAGGCTACGGCACAGAGCCCGCAGGCTGTGCACCGTTCACGTCCCTCATCATCCCTCTTCAGCACATGCTGTCCACGATAGATCTCTGCAAACTCCCGCTTCTTTTCCGGGTACCTGATCGTGGCCTTTTTCCTGAAGAGATGGGAGAAGGTGATCCTCATCCCATTCAGCACTGCAGGCAAATAGATCTTCTCCCAAAAAGACATCTTTTTGTTCGAGACTAATTTGGATCTGTTTGATATTCCCTGCATCCGCTTAATATTATTTAACAAGTATTACGATCCCGGTGATTACCACATTCAGAATTGCCAATGGGATAAGTCCCCTCCATCCAAGCCTCATCAACTGGTCATAGCGGAAGCGCGGCAAGGTCCATCTCACCCACATGAAGACAAATCCCAGGAAGGTGATTTTGGCAAACAGGACAAAGAACCCGATGGTTGCCAGGGTATTGGGTGAAACTGCCAGCCTGTCCATGAACGGGAAATTGTACCCGCCAAAGAACAGGGTAGCCATGACTGCTGCGGAGATGAACATGTTGATGTATTCGGCAAAGAGATAAAAGCCAAGTTTCATGCTGCTGTATTCGGTATGGTATCCGCCCACGAGTTCTGTCTCACATTCCGGGAGGTCAAAGGGCGAGCGGTTGCATTCGGCAAAGGCACAGACCAGGAAGATGAGGAAGGCAGCCGGCTGGTACCACACATTCCAGTTGATGCCATGTTGTTGTGCCACGATATCCTTCAGGCTCAGTGACCCGGTCATCATCACAACGGATATGATGGCAAGACTCATGGCCAGTTCATAGCTGATCATCTGGGAAGAAGCACGGACGGCTCCGAGCAAGGCATATTTGTTGTTGGAGGCCCATCCGCCGATCATGATCCCGTAAACCCCGATGGAGACGATCGCAAAGATGTACAGGATCCCGATGTTGATATCGGCCACCTGCAGGGGATATTCTTTTCCATTAATTACCAGGTTGCTGCCCCAGGGGATGGCTGCGCTGGTAAGCAAGGCGATGAGCATCGTCAGGGAGGGCCCGAGAATGTAGAGAAATTTATCGGCCGTATTGGGCATAAACTCTTCCTTGAAAAACAGCTTTATGCCATCGGCCAGTGGCTGGAACAGTCCCCAGGGACCTGCACGATCTGGCCCCAGCCTGTCCTGGAAAAACCCGGCCACTTTCCGTTCGATCAGTGTGGAATACATGGCTACCAGCAAGCTGATGATCAGGATGCAGCTTGCGAGGATCGTCTTGTATATAATGAATGTTCCCATGGTTTATTTCTGTGGTTCTGTAGTGCCCTCGATCGGATGAATGATGGAGGGTTTGATCAGTTTTTCATAATGATTTGCAGAGATCACCGACTGCCTTTTTATCTTTCGGGGGCCTTCGATAACCCAATCTTTCAATTCTTTCTTCTCAAACCTGCATTCATTGCAGATAAAATCCTCCAGTTCTCCGAATTCATCTTTCCTTCCCGTGATCCTGAAAATCTCATTCCCTGACATCCAGGCTGTCACCTTGCCCGCGCAGTGGGTGCAATCCCTGTGAGCATCCATCGGGTTCAGGAACCACACACGGCTCTTAAAACGGAAGGTCTTGTCAGTGAGGGCTCCCACGGGACAGACGTCGATGATATTCCCTGAAAAATCATTATCGATGACATTTTGGATATAGGTGCTGATCTCTGCAGCATCGCCCCGGTAGAGAACCCCGTGAACACGTTTGCCGGTGATCTGGTCGGCCGTAAAGACGCAACGGTAACACAGGATGCAACGGTTCATGTGAAGCTTGATCTTATCCCCGATATCGATTACAGGGAATTCCCTGCGTTCTTCAATGCTTCGTGTCTCCACTACCCCATGCTGGAAACTCAGGTCCTGCAGGTCGCATTCGCCGGCCTGGTCGCAAACAGGGCAATCGAGCGGATGGTTGATCAGGAGAAATTCCACGATGGCCTTCCGTGCATCGAGCACTTCCTGGGAAGTGATATTCTGAACGACCATCCCATCCTGGACGGGAGTGCTGCAGGAAGCGACAAGCTTTGGCATGGGACGCGGATCTTTCGCAGAAGATTGCGCCACCTTTACCAGGCATGTCCTGCATTTTCCTCCGGTGCCTTTCAGTTTTGAATAATAACACATGGCCGGGGGCACGATCTTTCCTCCGATCTTACGGGCAGCTTCGAGGATCGTCGTTCCTTCGGCGACATCTGTTAGTATGTTATCTATCGTGACTTTCATGTTTATCGATACTGGATGCCGGATACCGGA
>CAZUYY010000339.1:0-3660 GCA_964624935.1 uncultured Prolixibacteraceae bacterium | reverse complement strand
CCCCAAGAGGGAGGGGAGTTGGCGGTACACTTTTAAAATGTAGCCAAAGTCTAAATCCTGATGTCAAAACGTGATTATTACGAAATACTGGAAGTTTCCAGAAGTGCTACTCCGGAAGAGATTAAGAAAGCTTACCGGCAACAGGCATTGAAATATCATCCGGATAAAAATCCCGATAACAAAGAAGCTGAGGAAAAGTTTAAGGAGGCTGCAGAAGCTTACGAAGTGCTGAGTGATAAGGACAAGAGGCAACGTTATGATCAGTATGGTCATGCCGGATTGGGGAATGGTGGTCAGGGATTTGGCGGTTTCGGCGGTGGGATGAGCATGGATGATATTTTCCGCCATTTCGGGGATATCTTTGGCGGAGGGTTTGACGATCCGTTTGGTTCTATGTTTGGCGGAGGAGGACGCGGAAGAAAAACCGTGAATCAGGGTTCCAATCTCCGGGTAAAAGTTAAGCTTACCCTTGAAGAGATCGCACATGGTGTTGAGAAAAAGATAAAAGTCAATAAATACATTCGCTGCAATACATGTAAGGGTACAGGGGCAAAAGGCGGAAGCGCTTACCAAACCTGTTCAACATGTCATGGAACCGGTCATGTTACCCGCGTAACCAGCACTTTCTTAGGGCAGATGCAAACTACATCGCCTTGTCCGCAATGCGGAGGAGAAGGACAAATCATTACCGATAAATGCCAGGACTGTGCGGGGAACGGTATCATCAAAGGGGAAGAAGTGATCAGTATCCGAATCCCTGCCGGCGTTTCGGAAGGGATGCAGCTTTCGGTGAATGGAAAAGGAAATGCAGCGGCCCGTGGCGGTGTCCCCGGTGACCTGTTTGTCCAGATTGAAGAGATTGAACATTCCTTCCTGGTAAGGGACGGGGATAATCTTCATTATGAACATTATATCACAATAACTGACGCAGCGCTGGGCAGCTCGGCTGAAATTCCAACGATAGACGGTAAAGCAAAGATCAGGATTGAGCCGGGAACGCAAAGCGGCAGGGTACTGAGGCTGAAAGGCAAAGGATTGCCTAACGTCAATCAATGGGAAGGGAAAGGCGACCTGCTGATCACAATTCATGTATGGATACCACGTGTTCTCTCAAAAGAAGAAAGGACTATTCTTGAGAAACTTGGCAACTCACCGAATTTTAAACCTAATCCCTCGTCACATGATAAAAATATTTTTTCACGGATGAAGGACTATTTTGAATAACCCCGATGGATCTCTTTATTGCGAAAAATGTTACCAAGAGTTTTGACCAGCACAGAGCCTTAGACAAAGTCAGCATCAATGTTCCGGAAGGAAGCATTTTCGGTCTGCTCGGGCCAAATGGCGCAGGAAAAACAACTTTCATCAGGATCGTGAACAGGATCCTGGCTCCCGATGAAGGGGAGCTTTTTTTCAGGGGGAAACCTCTTTCCCCTTCCGATATCTCTGATATCGGGTACCTTCCCGAGGAAAGGGGCCTGTATAAAAAAATGAAAATCGGGGAACAGGCGATCTACCTTGCCCAATTGAAAGGGCTCAGCCGGCATGATGCATTGAAGAAGCTGAACTACTGGTTTGAAAAATTCGAGTTGAAAGCCTGGTGGAACAGGAAAGTGGAGGAGCTTTCAAAAGGGATGCAGCAAAAAGTCCAGTTCATTGTTACTGTCATCCATGAGCCAGAGATGCTTATCTTCGATGAACCCTTCAGTGGCTTCGACCCTATTAATGTCAACCTGTTAAAGGAGGAGATCCTTGAATTCAGGAAGAAGGGAGCTACGATCATATTTTCAACACATAATATGGCTTCTGTTGAAGAGCTTTGCGATCATATAGCGCTCATCAACAATTCCCGTAAAATTCTTGACGGTAATGTCTGGGAGATCAAAAAGACTTATAAAACAAATACTTTCGAGATCCAGTTCACAAATTTTGAAGGCGATACCCGGTCTTTCCTTCCTTCCACTTTTGAGGTCCTTGAACAAACAACAATAAATGAACATTTAATAGCAAAGATCAGGATCCCTGCAGATGCAAAACCCAATGACCTGATCCGTGAGATGCTGCCCCATGTGATGATCCAGTCGATAAATGAGATCATTCCAAGCATGAACGATATTTTTATTCGCACCGTTACCAGCCAGAATTCCGATACTTCCACTTCTTCAAGCGAAAAGGCATGAATAAGATTTTACTGATCATCCGCAGGGAATACATGACCCGCGTCAGAAAAAGGTCGTTTATGGTCATGACCATTCTCGGTCCGTTACTTATGGCCGCCATCGTTATCGTTCCTGTCTATATTGCGACGATGACGAATGAAGTTAAAACTGTTTCGGTGATCGATGAGTCAGGATTTTTCTTCAGGAAATTCAAGGACTCTGAGAGCGTCAAGTTCCATTACCTTGTCAGCGATATCTGGTCGGCAAAATCTTCCTTTACAAAAAGCGGAGATTACGCCTTGCTTTACATTCCAAAGACGGAACTCGCGTTACCCACTTCTGCTATTCTCTATTCAAAAAGCCAGGTCAACATCAATGTTAAAAGCTATATCAAGACGGTGATGAGCAAGCAGTTGGAAGAGCTGAAGCTTGAAGCCAAGATCAGGGATCTGAAACTGGGAGAAGATGCAAAACTGACGACTGACGATATTCTCCGTTCAATAAATGCCAGTGTGGATATCAATACAATAAAGATCGGGAATGAAGGAAAAGAGGAAAGAAGCTATCCCGAAGTCAGCATGATACTTGGAATGTTCAGCGGCATCCTGATCTACTTCTTTATCTTTTTATTTGGCTCCCAGGTCATGCGGGGCGTCATTGAAGAAAAAACGAACCGTATCATTGAAGTCATTGTCTCATCGGTTAAGCCATTCCAGCTTATGATGGGAAAGATTACCGGAATTGGCCTGGTCGGGCTTACCCAGTTCCTTTTATGGGTAATACTCACAGGTACCATTGTGACAATTGGAATATCTTCATTTTCATCGAAAATGAAGCCCGGTACAGCCACTGAGCAACTGATGCAGGCGCAGACAAAGAACATGACAGCATTGCAACTGCCCAATACGGCTGATTCGACAAAACTCACAGGGGAACAGACAAATGAGGCATTGGCAGCTTTCGAATCCATTGATTTCTTTTTCGTCATCCGGTATTTCATCTTTTATTTTATCTTCGGATATCTTTTCTATGCTGCATTATTTGCTGCGATCGGGAGCGCCGTTGACAGTGAGGCGGATACCCAGCAGTTTATGCTTCCTATAACATTGCCGCTTGTCTTTGCCATCGTTATGGCACAATACGTGATTCAGGAACCAAATGGCCCCTGGGCCTTCTGGTTGTCGATGATCCCATTCACATCACCGGTAATCATGATGATCCGGCTTTCATTTAATATGGGAAACGATTTCTGGCAGATCTACCTTTCCATGGCACTCCTGATACTTGGGTTCCTGGCAAATACGTGGATTGCATCGAAGATCTACCGGACGGGGATACTGATGTATGGGAAGAAAGTCAGCTACTGGGAACTTTGGAAATGGTTGAAATACAGGAATTAGGTATTGGGTGTTGGGTATTGGGTATTAGTCATTTTAATATTGGGCGTGCTTCAAACAACGTTTTTAACCGGTAGAGTAGAGCGGGGAAGGTAAGAGCCTTC
>CAZUYY010000338.1:0-3663 GCA_964624935.1 uncultured Prolixibacteraceae bacterium | reverse complement strand
TGATATTCAAGTGATAAGCGCCTTATTGACCAGCCATTATTATACTGGTATATCAAACTGTTTTCTAATTCCTGATCTTTCATAATGCGTTAACTTTTTTATGATGTCTATTAACCGGCACATCGGTGCCAATAACTCATTTATTCCCGGAAGTAAAATATCATTCTCTTCATCCCCAAGCTTTTCTGTTTGGACAGACTGTAAAACACTACACATGATATTGATCTGTAAACGAAGCAATTCACGGGTCTTTAATAGCTGGTTCCCATGATCTGATAACCGGCTGTCGTAATATTTTTCCTTTTGCAGGACATACCGGATCACTTCACGGCTGTGCTTGTATATGTATTCGGTATCCTGGGAACTCCTGGATTTTAATAGCTTGTCAACCACTATGGCGCACTCCCTGCTGCTTAATCCCTCTTTCACCAAAACCTCTAATGCCTGCCTCTGATTGCCACGCGGCAATTTTACCAGTTCCCTGCCATGGCTTACACTGATACTCCCCATACGTATCTCATCCTGAACCTCCGGCAATAACCGCTCTATCATGCTTAACCTTCGGCATACCCAACTATTGCTCTGTCTGAGCAGTTTTGATACTTCTTTCTGACTCATCCTGTGGTCTCGAACCAAACTGCTCACGATCAGTCCCTGCTCATACATGCTTAAACTGCTGCTGTGCCGATTGTAATGGATTATCATTGCTTTGGCCATTGCCGTATCCACTTCAAATACCAATGCCTGTAACTCTTCTATACCAAGTTCAACGGCGGCCCGGTACCGTTTTATTCCATCTATAATATTGTAACTATCCTCCTGCTTTTGTAAAATAACCGGTTGAAGTTGCCCGCCGGCCATCATCGAGGCAACCATGCCCCTTACCGCTTCCGGATAGATCAACCGGTACTCATTTGACCATTCCCGTATTTGTTCTGTCTTTATTGTGATGGGATCCATCTTATTATTATTACCGCCCAAAAGTATACCCTCTCAGCATCCCATCCAATCGTGTCCGGATT
This sequence comes from uncultured Prolixibacteraceae bacterium, assembly GCA_964624935.1. Classification (GTDB taxonomy): domain Bacteria; phylum Bacteroidota; class Bacteroidia; order Bacteroidales; family FEN-979; genus FEN-979. The sequence goes on along the minus strand of CAZUYY010000338.1, from coordinate 2,641 downwards.
TACAACAAACGTACAAACAGCGGTTTTGTGTCTGTAAGTGCCAGCTCTTCAATCCGTTCCAGCATTAACGTGTCCGGATTTACAATCTTTTTATGATCTATGGCAAACATTGCGTAAATATGATCATTATCAGCTTGTTTCAGCATTAACGTGTCCGGATTTACAATCTTCGTTTCCTGGCTTCGCTTCACCAAACTCCGCACGTACCTCTCCCGCTGTTTTAGCTTGTTCTTTATAACATATTCCGGATGCGATTCCCGGTAGGCACGCTGATATTCTGAAGAATATTGTGGGCTATTCTGCCCTCGTCGCCTTTTTCGTCGTTCCCGGACTTTTTCCAACTTCCGGACTCGATAATCCTGGTTGTTTTGGTATTTGTTCCTCTCAAATGTCAACTTGCGCGAACGTTGACACCCGATATTACCACAGTAATGTTGAACAAGATGTTTTAGCTTTTTATTAGGTAGAACCCTTTTTCCGCAATGTTGACATAAGATGGTACGCATAGACGCCCTTTTTGACGTATACGCTTTTTTCTGCATTGGGTGGCATCATTTATTTTCGGGAAGTGGTAGCATTATTAATCGGGACGGAAAACTTTATCCCAAGTCCGGGGAAATCATGACGTGTGACAGGCCCTCTTCCGGCCACAAGATCAAGTGCCAAGTGTCAAGTGCCAAGTGCCAAGGCGCCTCACCCCCCCGACCCCCTTTCCTGAAGGCGAGGGGGAGTTTTGTGACCTGTTACTCAGAAAAATGAGGATGGATAATAATACCGCTCCGATGGAGCGGGGGCAAATAAAAATCCATTTGTGCTACGAAAATACCGCTCCTCTGGAGCGAGTCAATAATATAGATTTGTTTCTAATCGCTCCAGAGGAGCGATATTTTCGTAGAAAGAGGAACCCATCTATCAAAAATCCGCTCCATCGGAGCGGTATTATAATTATTAGGTACTTTCAGCAGGAATCTTTGTAATCGAACAATGTTTTTGAATAATCGAAAATCGATCAACGAAGTTTGAAGTCAGATTGGAATTCAATTTGGGTATTTGGTGTTGGGTATTGGTTTTTTTGAATAATCGAATATTGATCAACGAAGTTTGAAATCAGATCTATTTATAAAAGTACAATCCAACTAATACTAGAGAAAAATCCGGTAGGGCAGAATATTCATTGAGGCTTCTTCGAGCTTTATTTTGAGGTCTTCTTTGAGGAATTTTAGTTCTTCTTCTGAGAGTTGGATGCCTTTTTTGGAGAGGCGGAGGCGGATGTCGATTGTGCGGATGAAGCCGGTGTCGGCGGTGGTGCCGGAGGCGATGCCTTTTGTAACTTCTACTTTTTCCAGGTTTTTTCCAAAGTGTTCGAAGCAGAAGGCTTTTATGTCTTCGGCTGAGACGACCCTGCCTTTTGACAGGAGGGCTTTGCGGTAGGAATTGATGCGGTCTTCTGTATCCATTCTGTCGCGGCCACCGGCGGTTACTGTGAGGAAACGGACAGATTCTTTTTTCAGGTCGCTGCCGGAATAGATGTTCATCGGGGTTCCCGGCTTGATATTGTTGGCCTGGGAGCCATCGGTGGACCAGAATTCTATAAATACCGTTTCATCATTCCGGATGGAGCGGAGCATGATGTAAGAGATATTCTCTTTCTGGGCACTGGTATCGGTGAGTCGTTGTTCGATGCGGGCAATGATCTGATTCATTTCCCTGAGGTTCGAATAAACCATGTCGGCGCCAAGGATGGAGAAAGCGGCATTTTCGTCACGCAGCAGTTCCAGGAGGTAGTTGAGGATCTCAACTGCATTCCTGTTATCGAACCTCCCTACCCCACCCTGACGGAGGACATAGGAACCGCGTTCTATCTCATTGACCCGAGAAAAGGATTTCTGGCTGTATTTTGTGCCATTGGAACCGGATACGGACGACATGTCGAAAAAAGCGGTATCGGCTTTTAACGGAATAATTGTGACCTGATCCCTGGCTGAATAGGTGAATTTATGCAGTTGCCGGTTGATGACGGGAAAACAATTCAAGGAACAAAAGATATTCTCAATAACATCCAGGGGCAATGGCTGAAAAAAATCGAGCCTTATCCAGACGCAAGGGGTTTTTATCGCGTCCAGGGTTTCCTTGTTAAACGAGGCGAGCAGGGAGGGCGGATAATTTGTGTTGATCAGAAAATCCTTAACCGGAGGATCATCCGTAAGGGTCATGAAATTTTTAGTGTAAAACCGGTTTACATGGTCGCACACCTTTGAAGAAGTGTCCCAATCAAGGGAAGAAAAAGCTTCCTGATTCTTTTTGGTAGTATCCGGATTAATACTGTATCCATTGGTAAAGTCAACAGGCTTGTCATTGAGGGACCATTTCGCCCGTGAAAGGGACTGATAGAATGTATCCTCGTACAGCTCGCTTCTCAGATCGAAAAATATGGAGAGACCTTCAAAGGAATCTATTTCACTTGCGAATTCGAGGCCTATCCAAACCTTATTGAATTCACGTCCCAATACAACAAAGGATTCTGAGATCGCATCCTTATATCCTTCCTTATCCATCTCAAAAAGTGTTCTCTCAGTAGCAATGTATCTCACCTTTCCATTGAAGAGCTTATATCTGCCTGCAGGGGTGAAAAAGGTATTTT
>CAZUYY010000337.1:0-3663 GCA_964624935.1 uncultured Prolixibacteraceae bacterium | reverse complement strand
AGTAATTAATGAACTCTTTAGTTATCGTAAGGGACTCTTTATTTATACTCCACTTATCTTTCTTTCCCTGCTGGGATGCTTCCGGCTTTTGTATGATAATCTTACCCGGTTTTTCAGTGCAATGTTGTTTGTCATAATATGTATTTATATTATTTCATCCTGGTGGAACTGGTATTATGGAGACAGCTTTGGTGCAAGGGCATTCATTGATTATTACGGTATTTATGCCCTTCTGCTGGCTATTTTACTCAACCATAAAGAAAGTAAAACCGGAACAACACTTATTATCATTCTGCTCTTTCCATTTGTTGCCCTGAATCTTTTTCAGACGTGGCAATACACTCATTACATCATTCAGCCTTACAGCATGAACAAGGAAAAGTTCCAATATGTATTTCTTAGAGCAGACTCGGTTTACCAAAAATGCCTTGGAGGTAATGATGAGATTCCCGGATATAATATAGATACGGCACATCCATTCAGATTATATCGTACTGATTTTGAAAAGGTTTCGCCTTCCTGGAAGAACTCTGTCAATAAAATAGTTCCTTATGCACATTCGGGTAGGTTTGTAGGCTATACGGATTCTCTTCACCCATACAGTGCAACACTTGAGATAAAGCCCGACTCAATATCGGCTTACCCCGCTATATTCTATATTGAAGGAAGCGTCTGGCTCCGCGATAGTTTAAAAGGATCATCAAATAAAGCTTTTTTTGTGTTTAGTATGGACAGTATTGATCAACAGGGAAATTACTGGTATGGTTTCCCTGTCAATGATGTTCCGGATAATCCTGAAGGCGTTTGGAGAAAATGCAAATTTTCATTGACATTACCCGAATTCAGGGTACCGGGAAAAATCTTAAAGATCTATGTCTGGAATAATGGGAAAAAGCCAATAATGATCGATGACTTTTCTGTAGCTTTCTTTAAAAAGAACAAGAAAACGGCAATAAGATAATGATCAGGTCCTATGTAATAAAACTATTGCATAAGCTGAAATTCCTTCTTCCCTTCCAATAAATCCTAATCTTTCGCTTGTTTTGGCTTTAATGGAAATCCTGGATTCTTCAATCTTTAGAACTTCAGCAAGTGTTTTAATCATTTCCGGCACATAATCATTGATCTTAGGACGCTCAAGGACAATGGTTGTATCCAGATTATCGATCGTATATCCACTTTTCAGAATCAGATCCAGTGTTCTCTTGAGCAGTATTTTACTATCAATACCTTTAAACTCGGGCGAGGTATCCGGGAAATGAGTACCGATATCGCGTAAACCGGCGGCTCCAAGAAGGGCATCACAAATGGCATGAATTAAAACATCGGCATCGGAATGGCCGGTTGCGCCTTTAATATGATGGAGGTTGATCCCGCCAAGCCGGAGATCATGACCGACCTCCAGTTTGTGCGTATCAAATCCAAATCCTATCCGCATAATAAATGGTGAGATAGCGAGATGGTGAAATAGTCAAAATTATGGTACGAAGTGATCATTTCACCATTAAGCCATTCTGATGTTTCTATTCTTTTGACTGTTTATCTTTGGCTTCTGCTTTATCAAAATCGAACACAAGGGTAAATTGCATGGTATTCTGCAGCGGGTTGTTGTTTTTGACCGGGATCAGATAGGAAAAATCGAGGCCAAACACATTGTATCGCAATCCTGCTCCGAGAGTAAAGAATTTACGATCTCCTTTATTGACATTTTCATAGAAATAACCTGCCCTTATTGAAAATAATTTGTTATACCAGTATTCAATGGCAGGTGAAATAGTCCATTCTGCCAACTCTTCTTTCAATCCACCAGGTGCATCATAGAATGATTGTATCATCCCTGTAATCACTGAGACATTCGGATCTTTTCCCTTGGCAATCGCTCCTGTAGGCTGTCCGAGTGAATCGGTTGCATAAATCGGAGGAGTAGGAACAAGCAGTTTATTAAAATCTATCATCATGGTGAACTTGTTGTATTCATCTATATCCATGGTAAAAGATGGTCCTAATCGCAGATTCGTAGGGATAAAATCACTTGTGATTGATGAACTGCTATATGAGATCTTTTGTCCTATATTCGAAATGTCCAATCCGAAACAGAACAATGATGAAGTAAGGCCCTTAATCTCTAATTCCTTATGATAAAACAGGGAAATGTCGGCAGCAACTGATGTACCGGGCCGTACATTTTCGATATATTTAACAGGAACCAGATTTGAATAAATAAAACGTCCCGCGACTGCACCAGAAAAAGATGGAGAAAATTTTCTTGAATAAGTGGCATCAATAGCCCATTCATTGGGTTTTACATCTCCCAGTTCAGTTCCCTGGTCATTTGTAAATGTAACAGTTCCCATTGAAAAATAACGTAATGAAAGAGCTACAGCTTGCCGGTCTCCGAATTTTTTAAACCCCGTAATAGATGCAAGTCCGATATCATTTACCAATCCGCGTAACCATGGAACATAACCAATCCCCACCCCAAAATCTTTATCCTCAAAAGCATATTTTGCAGGATTCCAATACATGGAATATACATCTGGTGATGATGATACCCCGGCATCACCCATTCCTCCCCCGCGAGCATCCGGTGCAATCATGAGAAACGGAACGGCCGTCGTAACTGGATTTGATGAAAACACATTGGATGTAAAAAGAATACAGGCAAGTAAAAGAAAATAATGGAATTTTATTTGTTGCATTCAATGTTGTATTGAAAAGTTAATACTATTTATAATGAAAAGCCGAGAAATTAACATTAAAAATATTTATAAATCACTTGTAATGTTGATTCCATAAAAATAACGAATAATTTTTCCTGATATTGCCCGTCCATCAAAAAATGCCTTTGTTCAGGAATCATCTCATGATGACGATTTTTTGGGAAGCCTGTGCAACATTTCCATCCGAACCTTGCAAAATTACACGGTAAGGATAGATCCCATTGCTAAGAGGTTTCCCGTTTTCTCCATCCCCATCCCATGGAATGACCTGAACGTTTCCGGCTGTTTCTGTAATTTTCTTTTCAATCGTTTTTACCAGTTGACCCGTTGTCGAATAAATAAAGATCTGAACATCCAGATCACCCGTAATGTTCGTCGAAGAGAACACGAATTTGGTATCTATCCTTAACGGGTTAGGAATATTCCTTACCTGCTGGACAAGGGGAATCTGTTGGTCAGAAACCCAGAAATAGATTTCCTTTTCTGTAGGGATATCATATACATTCCATACTTTCAGGAGAAGTGAATGAAATCCTGTGGCAAGATCTGTGAAGGGATAACGAATTGTTCCCGATGCATATGAGTTGGTGTCAGGTTCGTAAAAATCATTCAACTCGATAGGGTGACTGTCATCATCATCCAATATCGCAACGATATCATGGCCTATACCAAGGTCATAATAGTTGATCCCGACAGGATCCTGTAAAAATGCCAGCATCAATGGACTATTTCCAGTCTGGTCACCTGATATAAAACTGGTATTATCCATGTAAAGAGATATTCCCGGCCCTTTATCTATAGTGTCTCCCTCAGGATTTTCACCACCGATGAGGATGTTTGAATAGAAACCATTTGCATCGGTCACAGTATCATGGGAATAATAACTTATTTTCCCTTTTCCAAATTGTAGGCCAATCCCCTTTGGTACCATAAATGTGAACTC
>CAZUYY010000336.1:0-3678 GCA_964624935.1 uncultured Prolixibacteraceae bacterium | reverse complement strand
ATCCGGTGGAATAATTACCGCAGCAGGGACATCAACAAGCAATACGGTTACGGTTACCTGGATTGCACCGGGTGCACAGACTGTTTCTGTAAATTATTCCAATGTATTTGGCTGCACAGCCATTAATGCGACAATTTTCAATGTTACAGTGAACCCAAGGCCGTCTCCGACCATCACAGGTCCTGCAACTGTTTGTGCCGGAACAACCGGAAATATTTATGCGACAGAGTCAGGAATGACAAATTATAGTTGGACTGTTTCATCCGGTGGAATAATTACCGCAGGAGGAACCTCAACAAGCAATACAGTCATCATTACCTGGGTCACGCCGGGTTCTCAGACTGTTTCTGTAAACTATTCCAATGCATTTGGTTGCCCAGCAGCTAATGCGACAATTTTCAATGTCACTGTGAACCCACGGCCATCTCCGTCTATCACAGGTCCTGCAGCCGTTTGTGTTGGAGCATCCGGAAATGTTTATACAACAGAGTCAGGGATGACAAATTATAGTTGGGCTGTTTCATCCGGTGGAACAATTACCGCCGGAGGAACCTCAACAAGCAATACAGTCACTATTACATGGATTGCACCGGGTGCCCAGACTGTTTCTGTTAATTATTCAAATTCATATGGTTGTAATGCTACCAATGCAACTGTGTTCAATGTCACAGTGAACCCAAGGCCATATCCGACTATCACAGGACCTGCTGCCATTTGTGCGGGAACAATAGGAAATGTCTACACGACACAATCAGGGATGACAAATTATAGCTGGACTGTTTCATCAGGGGGAATAATTACAGCAGGAGGGACATCAATAAGCAATACGGTTACGGTTACCTGGATTGCACCGGGTACACAGACTGTTTCTGTAAACTATTCAAATTCATATGGCTGTGCGGCTTTCAATGCAACAATTTTCAATGTTACGGTAAATCCTTTGCCAATTCCTTCAATAACCGGCCCGGTTTCATCATGTATTGGATCAACCAATAATAATTACATAACCCAGTCCGGAATGAATAATTATTCCTGGAATGTCTCTGCCGGAGGCACAATAACAGCCGGGGGTACTTCAACATCAAATACCGTCACTGTTACCTGGAACACAATTGGATTACAAGCGGTTTCGGTAAATTATACCGATGGCAATGGTTGTACCGGAGCTGCTCCTGCATCGGTCAACGTTTACGTTTATCCTCTTCCTGTTCCTGCACTGATGGGACCGCAGTATCCATGTGTTGGTTCAACAGGAAATGTTTATTCAACGGCAGCAGGAATGTCCGATTATATATGGTCTGTTTCGCAGGGTGGAACAATTCTTGCCGGCGGCACTTCAACAGATAATACGGTTACAGTCGTATGGAATTTTTCTGGTTTACAAAGTGTATCAGTGAATTATACAGATACTCATGGTTGTACGGCTTCCATCCCCGGTACATTAATAATTACGGTTGAGCCATTACCGGTCCCTACAATTACTGGTCCCAATTCACCTTGCATTTTCTCAACCGATAATAATTATATTACGGAACCTGGTATGACATCTTACATCTGGATTATTTCCACAGGAGGAATGATCACATCCGGACTGGGGACAAATTCAATCATTGTGACCTGGAACTCTACAGGGCTGCAAGATGTCAATGTCAACTATACGGATCAGTTCGGATGTACTGCCTTTGGGCCTACTTTCTTTAATGTGAATGTAGAACCATTACCAGGGTCACCAGGGAATATTACCGGACCTTCGCCGGTATGTGCAGGATCTGCAGGGTTGGTTTATACCGTTTCCTCTGCTATGTATGCTATTTCGTATGTTTGGGCGTTGCCTCCGGGATTCTCAATAGTATCTGGGAACGGAACCAATTCCATTACCGTTACTGTCAATACAAATGCTTCCTCAGGAAATATCCTTGTTTATGCGACAAATAATTGTGGGAATGGGCCGTCCTCTCCGCCGTTTCCTGTGACTATAAATTATCAGGCAACAGGAAATGCCGGTCCAGATGGATTGACCTGCCAGACGAATCCTTTTACAGTCACCCAGGCCTCAGCGTCAAACTATAGCGCTATTCATTGGTACTCAAACGGAACAGGTATTCTGACCGGATCTACTACATTATCTCCAACCTACACTCCTGCACAAGGAGAAATTGGCCTTGTGACCCTGACAATGGTTTTATCCGGGAATGTTCCTTGCGGTAATGATACCTCAAAGATGACCCTTGGTATTGAGCCAAAAGCCACAGTCAATGCCGGAAATGATTTGGTTACATGTGGACAAGACCCAGTAATATTATCAGGATCATTTGCCTCGGATTACCAGTCCCTGCTTTGGACAACTACCGGTTCAGGGATATTTAATGATCCTACAATTCTTCATCCCACTTACACACCCGGAGCTTCTGATATTAATGCCGGCAGCGTCTTCCTGATATTACATGCAACTTCCGTTGAACCTTGTGGGCCGGATTCCAGCAGGGTTTTACTGACAATAGGAAGACCGGTATACGTGAATGCAGGACCTGACACTTCGGTATGTCAGGATCAACCGTTCACATTAAATAAAGCCATCGCAAGTGGTTATTCAACGATAATATGGTCAACAACGGGGGACGGGACATTCAATGATTCAACCATTCTCAACCCTGTCTATACGCCAGGGAATGAGGATATACTTCAGGGGAAAGCAGTGCTAATAATTAATGCTGAAGGAACTTATCCGTGTTCATCGGCAGCGGATTCCCTGATACTGACAATAATCAGGAAACCCACAGTTCATCCGGGACCCGATGGCGCTATTTGCCAGGGAATGATCTTTAATGTTACCGGCGTGACGGCTTCCAATTTCACCTATTTTACATGGGAATCCAACGGAAAGGGAGTTCTTTCGGGGACAACAACTCTTTCGCCGGTATATACTCCAGGCACGGATGAAACCGGAACCGTGATCATGACATTAAAGGTCTTTGGTGATCTTTCCTGCCATGACAGCCTGGCTTCCTGTCAAATAAGTCTGAGAATTTTTACTCCGGTCCTTGTTTATGCCGAAAAAGATCAGACAATAAATTATGGCAGCACAGCAGCACTCCAGGCAGTTGCAAGCGGAGGCACCGGGAACTATTCCTATAAATGGGAACCCTCATCGCTGGTGACTGACGATACACTAAGGACAACTCAAACTATACCCCTGATGAAGGACACGATCTTTATTGTCACCTGTACCGATAAAATTACCGATTGCACTGCTTCTGACACTGTTAAAATCGATGTTGGTCCCGGAGAAGGACTGGATAGCTGCATTGTTGTTCATAACGTCATAACACCTAATGGCGATGGGTTAAATGATACCTGGATCATTGATTGCATTGAAAATTTCCCGGATAACAATGTACAGATCTTCAACCGGTGGGGTGACAGGGTCAACAATTTTATTCATTATGACAACACTTCACAAGTGTGGAAGGGTACAAATTATGATGGAAAACTTTTACCGGACGGGACCTATTATTATGTTCTTCAGATAAAAAATCTAAAAACCCGAACAGGATGGGTTTTACTCAGAGGCGGCTTGAATTGAAAAGGTTACTCATTGTATCTTTTCTCTTATGTATCCTGTTCAATATTTGCGAACAGACAACTATTGTTGACTAAGAAAATTCAGAAACGCATCAC